>CAZQSP010000186.1:0-1757 GCA_964596085.1 uncultured Oscillospiraceae bacterium | reverse complement strand
GTAAGCAAAAATCTGCGAATTTCCTTGTATTTGGGAAGCTTTTCGTTGATTTTCGTCAGATCCGTTCTCACCCTTTCCACAAGCTCATCAAAGCCGATACCCTCAGCCTCAAGATATTCCGGCTTATATACTATCTTCGCCCATAGCACCAAATCATTGTGCTTTTCCCTTGCAAATATGAGGCTCTCCGCCATATACGGAAGTGCATCCATCAGGCTTTCTATCTCCTCCGGGAAAACATTTTTGCCGTTTTTCATCACTATGACATTTTTCTTCCTGCCGGTTATCCAAAGATGACCGCCCTCATCAAGTCTGCCGAGGTCGCCTGTATGAAACCATCCGTCTATGATGACCTTTGCGCTTTCCTCAGGCTGATCAAGATAGCCCATCATCACATTTGGTCCTTTTGCTACGATTTCTCCGATGCCGTTTTCGTCCGCAGCCTCGATACGCACCTCCACACGCGGCATAGGGCAGCCAACCGAGCCTGCTGCCAAATCCTCGGGACGCTCCGCTGTCAGCACGGGTGAGGTTTCCGTCAGTCCGTAGCCCTGTATGGTCACTATACCGAAATCATTCAGACCCTTGGCGGTCTCCTTCAAGAGCGGTGCTGCTCCGCAGATGATAAGTCTGAGCTGTCCGCCCAGTCCCTCGATTATCTTCGAGAAGATTCTTCTTCGCACAGCAAGGCAGCTAAAGCCGGGCAGCTTGGTCAGCGAAAGTCCGAGCTTGACCTTACTCTCCATGCCCTCCTTGCGTATCTTCTGCCATATTTTTTTGTACATATTTTCTACCAGCAGCGGTACTCCGACGAATACCGTCACACCGTATTCCGCCAGATTTTTCGTGATGTATTTCAGCCCGTCACAGAACACGCTGCAAGCTCCGCATGCCATAAACACGAGGACTCCCACCAGTCCGAAGCTGTGATGGAGCGGCAAAAATGCCATATTTACATCGGACACATAGAATTTTTCGTAGTTTTGCATATCTATTATATTGCTCATGATGTTGTCGTGACTGAGCATTACGGCTTTGGACATCGAGGTTGTTCCTGATGTAAACAAGATAACCGCCATGTCGGATGCTTCTGTTTTAGCATCGTGAAACTCCGTGCTGCCTTCTCTTATAGCCCTTTCGCCTCTCGCTATCATAGACGAAAGCACCTCGTCCTCTCCCGTCAGCTTATACAACTTAATTTCACCCGCTGAGTCCGTCTGTATCCCGTCGAGCGCCTCACGGACAACATTCTCGTGCTTTTCATCATAAAACAGCGCCTTGACCTTGCTTCTTTCCAGACAGCTTTGAAGCTCAGTGGCGGTAAAGCCTTTATCGAGCGGTACAGCCACACCTCCGCCGCATACTATCGAAAGGAAGGCTTGAATCCACGGATAGCTGTTGTCTCCGATTACAGCAACTCTTTCCTTGCCCAAGCCGTCCTCGTACAGAGCCGTTCCTATGCTGCGAATTTCTGAATTGAGCTCAAAGAAGGAAATCTTTTTTATCCTTCCTTTTGCTTTCACCATAAACGCCTTCTCGCCCGGAAGCGTCTCCACCACCTGCTGCAGCATCTCCTTTATGGTTTTTCCGTGATTCATCAAAATCCTATTTTTCATTTGGCAAATTCCTCATTTTCTGTTTATTTTTATTGCACCTAGTATTTGTTACTATGTGTCTTATTATTATATAACAGGTACGGCAGGAGGTCAAGGCGATTTGCCTTTTTCAATGCGCTTCTCACCAAAGCTTCATTTTCT
>CAZQSP010000185.1:0-1783 GCA_964596085.1 uncultured Oscillospiraceae bacterium | reverse complement strand
GTGTTGTCTTACCGTGGTCTACGTGACCGATTGTACCGATGTTAATATGCGGTTTCGTTCTTTCAAATTTCTGTTTTGCCATTTCAAAATTCCTCCTGATTGTATAACGTTATTTTTTGGAAGTGTAGACCTGGGCGTCCCCAAATCCACTGTTTGGTTTTGCTCAAACCTAATCTTAATTTTACCATACTGAGAGAGCTTTGCAAGTATTTTTTGAATATTTGGAACAGGAAATGTGGTGTATGAAGTGAAAAACCGGGCAGAATGCTCTGCCCGGAAATGCTCAATTTTTTTTAGGATGATTCCACCCCAAGATTTGACATAGAAGCTTTTATTATCTTTCAACAACGAGTGCAGTACCCATACCGCCGCCGATGCAAAGAGTTGCAAGTCCGTACTTGGAATCTCTTCTCATCATTTCGTAGATAAGAGTGATGAGGATTCTGCAGCCGGAAGCTCCGATCGGGTGACCGATTGCGATAGCGCCGCCGTTTACGTTTGTCTTTTCAGGATCCAAGCCGAGGTCTTTTCTTACTGCGAGGGACTGTGCAGCGAATGCTTCGTTAGCCTCTACCAAGTCGATATCTTCAATCTTAAGACCTGCTTTGTCTAATGCTTTCTGAGAAGCTGGGATAGGACCAACGCCCATGATGGAAGGATCTACGCCTGCGGAAGCATAGGACTTGATTGTGCAAAGCGGCTTGAGGCCTAATTCTTCAGCCTTTTCCTTGCTCATTACCACAACAGCAGCACCTGCATCGTTGATACCGGAAGCGTTAGCAGCTGTTACAACGCCGTCCTTCTTGAAAGCGCCTTTTAACTTGGCAACCTTATCAATAGTTGTTCCGAACTTAGGAAATTCGTCTGTATCGAATACGATTGGATCGCCCTTTCTCTGAGGGATTTCAACAGGAACGATTTCGTCCTTGAACTTGCCTGCCTTGATTGCAGCTTCTGCTCTGTTCTGGGAGATTACGGAGAACTCGTCTAATTCTTCTCTTGTGATTCCCCACTGCTCAGCAACGTTTTCGGCAGTGATACCCATGTGGTATCCGTTGAATGCGTCCCAAAGGCCGTCGTTAACCATCATATCAACCATCTGAGTGTTGTTCATTCTTGCGCCCCATCTTGCAGCCGGCATAGCATAAGCTGTAGCGGACATATTTTCTGCACCGCCTGCAACTACGATGTCAGCATCGCCTGCCTTGATGATCTGTGCTGCAAGCTCAACCGCTCTCAAACCGGAACCGCAAACCTTATTGATAGTTAAAGCCGGAACCTCGATAGGAAGACCTGCATCCAATGTCATCTGTCTTGCAACGTTCTGACCAAGTCCGCCCTGGAGAACGGCACCCATGATAACCTCGTCTACCATCTCAGGCTTGATGCCTGCTCTTTCAACTGCTGCCTTGATTGCGATTGCTCCCAACTGTCTTGTAGGGATTCCCTTCAAGGAACCGCCAAAGCTGCCGATAGGTGTTCTTGCTGCGCTAACAATTACAACTTCTTTCATTTTATGTATCCTCCTTAAGAATTATGTTACCTTGCTGTGCGGCTTTCGCCCACAGACTTATTTAATCACACAATAATACAAAAATCAAGGAGCTCAGGGTTAATTTTTTAACAAAAATCCTTGGTTTCCTTCGTATACATCCTTTTATATTCTACCACAATCCGATGAAAAAACAAGTATTCCCACGAAAGTAGTTTAATTAACAAATCACCGCAAAATATTTCTCGCCCATCTCGACCGGCTTATATGAAAGCTTGGTCTGTCTGAGAT
>CAZQSP010000184.1:0-1791 GCA_964596085.1 uncultured Oscillospiraceae bacterium | reverse complement strand
AACGCAAGAATATTGAAAAAGGCCAGGCACATATCCAATCCACCTTTAACAATACTTTAGTTACTCTTACAGATATGAGCGGAAACGCATTAAGCTGGTCTTCCGCAGGTTCCCTCGGATTCAAGGGTTCAAGAAAATCCACACCGTTCGCAGCTCAGATGGCAGCAGAGGAAGCTGCTAAGGGAGCTATGGAACACGGTTTAAAGACTGTAGAGGTTTATGTAAAGGGACCGGGCTCCGGCAGAGAAGCAGCTATCAGAGCACTTCAGACTGCAGGACTTGAAATCACTATGATCAGAGATATCACACCGATTCCGCATAACGGCTGCAGACCACCGAAGAGAAGAAGAGTCTAGGAAAGGAGGAGTAATTTAATGTCAAGATATACAGATGCAAACTGCAAATTATGCAGAAGAGAAGGTCAGAAGCTTTTCTTAAAGGGCGAAAGATGCTACAGCAGTAAGTGCGCACTCGAAAAAAGAAATTACGCTCCCGGACAGCATGGTCAGGCAAGAAAGAAGATGTCCGACTATGGTCTTCAGTTAAGAGAAAAGCAAAAAGCAAAGAGATTCTACGGAATGCAGGAAACACAGTTCAGAAACTTGTTTGACAAGGCTGCAAAGAAGCAGGGTAAGACAGGTGAAAACCTCCTTATCTTACTTGAAACAAGACTGGACAATGTAGTATTCAGACTCGGCTTCGCTGCTTCCAGAAAAGAAGCAAGACAGCTTGTGACTCACGGTCACTTCACCGTAAACGGCAAGAAGGCTAACATTCCGTCAATGGAGGTTAAGGCAGGAGACGTTGTTGCGGTAAAGGCAAAGAGCCAGAGCTCACCTAAGTTCAAGGAAATCAGAGAAATGTCCATCACAGTTCCTAGCTGGATGAGCGTAGATGTTGATAAGTTAGAAGGTAAAGTGGTAACTCTGCCGACAAGAGGTGAAATTGATACTCCGATCGCAGAGCACCTGATCGTCGAATTGTATTCCAAGTAAGCAAATAGTTGCATAGCAACGATTGTTATTGTAAAACTTGGAATGAAAGGGAGGGTTTTTGAGTGATAGAAATCGAAAAACCAACAATCAATAAATATATTGATGAAGCCGGAAACTACGGCAAGTTCGTAGTAGAACCTCTGGAAAGAGGCTACGGCACAACTCTGGGTAATGCGCTTAGAAGAATACTTTTAAGCTCGCTTCCGGGAGCAGCAGTCACATCAGTAAAAATCGACGGAGTACTTCACGAGTTTTCAACGATACCGGGTGTCAAGGAAGATGTCACGGAAATAATCTTAAATCTGAAGAAGCTTGCTATCAGATTAAACGGCGAAAATACCAAGAGAGTGATAATCAATGCGGTTGGTCCCAAGGAAGTAACCGCCGCTGATATTATCATTGACTCCGATGTGGAAATTTTCAATCCTGAGCTGCACATCGCAACACTGGAGGATAATGCCACGCTGGTAATGGAGATCAATATAGCAAGAGGCAGAGGATATGTTCCGGCAGAGATGAACAAGACGGAAAGCACACCTATTTCCGTTATCCCTGTAGACTCAATCTACACACCGGTAAGAAAAGTAAATTTTACAGTAGAAAATACCAGAGTCGGTCAAGTAACCGACTACGACAGACTGGTGCTTGAAATCTGGACAGACGGCTCAATCACACCTGAGGAGGGTGTTTCCATCGGAGCAAAGATAATGCAGGAGCATCTTAACCTCTTTATCCAGCTTACCGATACTACGGGTACGATGGAAATTATGGTTGAAAAGGAAGAAGACCAGAAGGA
>CAZQSP010000183.1:0-1802 GCA_964596085.1 uncultured Oscillospiraceae bacterium | reverse complement strand
GCCTTGAGGGTAGAAGTATGAGAGGAGATCTCAATCACTTCGCCATTGTAGTCAGAGTTCGCGAGCAGTTCCTTCGCCAGTTCAGGATTGTACTCCGGATCCGGCAGGGTGGGATCCCAACCAATAGACATGCACATGATGCTCTTCAGCGGCACAGCGTTGCCGCCATAGATGGAAGCCGCGATCGCCTGACGATCAATGGCCAGGCTGAATGCCTTACGAACATTTACATCGTGGAAAGGGCTGTCCTCAGCGCAGTTCAGACCCCAGAACTGATAGGAACCAGTCTCCTTGCGAACCAGATCGATCTTATCCTCGGTGCCAACATACAGAGGAAGCATGTCGGCGCTGATGCCGCCCGCTGCCAGATAGGCGTCAATATCGCCAGCCAGATGGCCTGCTACTGCGGTGGAGGGCTCCAGAACATAACGGAGATAGAAGGTATCATAATAAGGATCGTAGCTGTCCTTGCCCCAGTACTCAGTGTTCTTCACATACTTGGTGTACTGGCTGTCAACCCACTCCTGGAATACCCAAGGACCGGTACCCCAAATCTTCTGCTCAGAGAAGAGACGCTCGCTGTACTCTGCCCATGCTTCGTCACCATAGAACAAAGTCTGGGAAGCAGACAGCAACAGGTAAGCCATGGGCACCTTAGTGTGCAGAATCAGAGTGTAGTCATCCGGAGCTTCAACAGACTCAAGATCCGCCCAGTACTGCGGATACATGTTCATCGAAGTGCCGTTCTCAAGAATACGGTTGAACACGCCCGCCGCATCAGCAGAGGTAAAGTCCTCGCCGTTGTGGAACTTTACGCCCTCACGAAGATGGAACGTCCAAGAGAGGCCATCCTCACTGACTTCCCAGTCAGTAGCCAGCAAGGGAGAATACGTACCATCATGATTGGAGTATACTAGACCTTCCATGCAGTTCTTCATGGTGATGAAAAAAGGCATGCCAGTACCGTTACAGGGGTCAAGAGTGAAAATGTTTTCGGCCAAAGCGACGGTTACCGTCTTATCCTCTTCTGCCGATGCGGTCGTGGCACATGCGCCCAATGCAAGCAGCATTGCCATAACCAATGCCAAAAGTCTCCGAGTGTTCTTCATTTTCTTACCTTCCTTTCTCTATCTCAATGCCTCGCAGGCATTGTTTACAGCGTCAAATCGATCAGAATTTTTCTCTGGCTGGGATCGGAAGTAGCCAGCTCAAAGGCCTTCTGAATATCCTCAAAAGAAAATACTGCACTTATCATCTTCTGCGGATCAATCATGGAGTTTTCGAACCATTCGATCACAGTGGGAAAACGACCTGAATTCATTCTGGAACCAATGAGTGTCAACTCACGCTTCGTAATATCCACAGGTGCAATTGCCGCAGTGTTCGCATCGAAACCAATCACGACCACACGAGTAGTAGGCTTCGCGAGCGCCACAGTCTGCTCAAACAGCTTTGCTACGCCAACCGCATCCAAAATCACATCTGCGCCATCGGGAGCAAACGCTTCCAGCTTTTCTTCCAAGCTTTCGCGAGATGTATTGACCACTACATCACAGCCAAATTCCTTAGCCACCGCAAGCTTATCATCATTGACATCCGTAGCAAGCACACGCACGCCCATCGATTTTGCAGCCTGAATCAGGCACAGACCCACGGTACCGGCGCCAATGATAACCAACGTTTCACCGCTCTTCAAACCAGAGCGAGCGATAATATTGGCCGTGATCGAAAATGGCTCCGCAAGGGCCGCCTGTTGGAAAGTCGTCTTCTCAGGAATCCGGTACAGCTGATCCGCAGGAACT
>CAZQSP010000182.1:0-1818 GCA_964596085.1 uncultured Oscillospiraceae bacterium | reverse complement strand
CCGTGCGGCGTGTGAATCACACCCCGTCTTGCTCTGGTTCTCGAGTCTGTCTTTAGCAGCTCAAAGCTGATTGCATTTTTCATACTTTGTCGTGCCCGTGATTCCTCGGGCACCCTCCTTCTGCATATTTTGTTTATTTATCGCATATCTACTTCGCTGTACAGATAAGCCTATTTCTTGGCAAAGTCTGCTTTCATTGCTTTGATTCTCTCCTCGCTTCCGAAAATCTTCGCTATCTGCAATGCTATTATTTCAGCGCCCTGCTCTATGCACTTATGAGCTCTGTCTGTCTTGACCGCATCCGCAAATTCTCTTGTGTGGATAGCAACTCCCCTGTCCACCAGCTGAAGCGTAGGATGAAACATCGGGCATTCAAAGCTGACATTTCCTGCATCTGAGGAACCGAAAAGCTTGTCAGGATCGCCGTTTATTTCAATACCGAGCTCATCGTATACCTCGCTGAGAGCCGCTTCACCTGCCGGATTACGTCTCAAATTTGCATAAACCGCCGCAGTCGGCTCCTTATGCCAGCTTGCTCCTGTAGCCAAAGCGCCTGCCTCTGCACAGTTGTCGATTTTTTTTACCACTTCCATCATATAGTCAAGATCCAGTGCTCTTGCATAAAATTCAGCACTTGCTTCCTCGGGCACAATGTTCGGAGCCTCGCCGCCGTTTTTGATCACACCGTGAATCCTCACATCCGGAGTCACGTGCTGGCGCAGACAGTCCGTACCGTGGAACATAAGCTGTACCGCATTAAGTGCATTGATACCGTCCCAAGGTGCCGCCGATGCGTGTGCAGCCTTTCCGCGGAAGGTGTATAGATAGGAAGCCAGCCCGTTCAAGGTGCAATAAATCAAATTCTGATCGTAGAGATGAATCATCATCGCCATATCATATTCCTTGAAAATACCAGCCTCTACCATGGCGCACTTTGCTCCGTCGGTTTCCTCTATCGGAGTCCCGATTACGTGAATGTCGGCATCAAGCTCATCCTGCAGCTCAGCCATCGCAATACCTGCCAAGACACTTATCGAACCGCTCACACAGTGTCCGCAGGCGTGTCCGATTTCCGGGAGCGCATCATACTCAGCCAAAATTGCAATTTTATACTTATGATTGTTTGCACCGTAGATGCCTCTGAAAGCCGTTTCTATTCCCGCAAACGGATATTCCGTCGCAAAGCCCTTTTTCTGTAAAAGCTCAACAATTTTACGAGAGGACTCAAATTCCTGCGCGGAAATTTCGGGATGGTCTGCCAAGTCGTCATTCAATTCAATCAAAGCCTGAAGATTCGATCCAATCCTTTCTTCTATTATCTCTTTCATTTTCAAATAATCTATCATACTACACCTCCGTTAAAGCTGATGAAAATATATTCTAATTTTAGCATAGTGTTAGGTTTTTTTCTATACCGTTGCGTGATTTTGCTGCTCTAAATATTGACTCCGTGATACGCCGCCTCTATGTATGATATGAAAAAAAATTTTTTTTCAAAAAACTGTAGCTATTTTTTTCAACATATGGTACAATAGGCAATGCGGTCGCAAAAGCAACTTTCGTCCGTAACAGCTCTGATATGCGTGCTACCGTGGCTCAGTCGGTAGAGCAGCTGATTCGTAATCAGCAGGTCGCCGGTTCAAGTCCGGCCGGTAGCTCCAAAAAACCTCGCAGCTTGCGAGGTTTTTCTTTTGTTTTAGATTTCATAATTTTTTTCTTTTCGCTGTCGTTTTATTCTTGCAAAGCTCTGCAAAATATTTTCGTGCACTACGCTTTTCGGCTCGAACTTAGTTATGTTAAAAGCAAGCTGCATCATAA
>CAZQSP010000181.1:0-1830 GCA_964596085.1 uncultured Oscillospiraceae bacterium | reverse complement strand
AAAAGGTCTATTACAATCAGAGTAAGCGAAACTCCGATTGAGGCTGTTCCGTACAGGATTCCAAGGGTCTCAGACAAGCCGAGATTGAGCGTATCCCATGGTGCAACACCGATATTTGCTTGTATTGTAAGATAATCTCCCACAGCGAAGCACATCAAGCCTATT
The DNA here is from genome assembly GCA_964596085.1 of uncultured Oscillospiraceae bacterium. Taxonomy (GTDB): domain Bacteria; phylum Bacillota; class Clostridia; order Peptostreptococcales; family Anaerovoracaceae; genus CAG-238. The sequence continues at coordinate 1,665 of CAZQSP010000181.1, read as the reverse complement.
GTTGCCAGGAATGACTTTTTCAAAAGCTCAATAATATTTTGTTTTCCGGCGATTTTTTCCTCTATTATATTTTCGCAACCCATATATATTTCTCCGGTTTTTTCTGTTCTGTTACTCATTATTTCCGTTTCCGTTCACATATTCGCAATAAGTATTTATAGGACATTCATCACACTTTGGTCTTCGTGCATCGCAGCACTGTCTCCCGTGAAAAATCAAGCTGTGATGTGTACGGCTCCAGCGTTCCTCCGGTATACGCTCCAGCAATGAAAGCTCTGTTTTCAGCACGTCCCTTTCATGTGTAAGCCCGATGCGATTAGACACACGGAAAACGTGTGTATCCACTGCAATTCGCTGCTGCCCGAAGCCTACCGAAAGCACAACATTTGCGGTTTTTCGCCCCACGCCCGGCAGGCTGACAAGTGCATCGTAATCGCAGGGCACCTCACCGCCGAAATCATCACAAAGCTTTTTCGCCATTGCTACTATGTTCTTAGCCTTGGTTCTGTACATTCCTATTCGTCTTATATCCTCCTCCACCGCCTCAGGGTCTGCTGCCGCCAGCGCCTCTGCCGTAGGATAGTGTGCAAACAGCGTAGGTGTTACTTGATTCACCGATTTGTCCGTCGTTTGTGCCGACAATGCAACCGCTACGATGAGCTGAAACACATTTTGGTGGTCGAGTGCACATTCCGCCTCAGGGTAAGTGCTTTCCAATATATTCAATATTTCTTCTATCCTTGAGCCTTCAACCATTTTTTCTCTCTTTCCGACTAAAATTTTTTGCTTATCCAAATTTCACTCTTTTGCTCAAATTATTTTCTGTCTGCCCATTGCATTGCCTTGACATTTTCGCTGAGAAGGTGTTAAAATTGTATACAATCTTCACTAAAAATCAAAAGCCAAAGAGCAGCAAAGGAGCAGCATATGTTAAGTCTTGATTTTATAAACAACGAATATGAGGATACCAAAACACCCGCTCAAAGGGTGTGTGAAACAATCGCAATTGATATTCTGACGGGAATAATCCCCGACGGAAAGCAGCTTGTGGAGCAGCAGCTATGCGACAGACATCATATAAGCCGAACCCCGGCGCGAGAGGTCCTCAAGGATTTGCAAGCTCTGGGTCTGATTGAGATAATACCGAATCGCGGTGCCTTTGTTACAGCCATAGGTCATCGTGATGTTGATGATCTCTACTATATGAAAAGTCTCCTTTATCCGCAATGCATCCGATGGGCGATTGAGCGAATCACCGACGAGGAATTTGCAATGCTTGAGGATGCCTTCAGCTTTATGCGATTTTACGCACCTACCGAGGACATAGAAAAAATACAGCGCATAATTCACGGCTTCAATGCAATTATATACAATGCATCGCACAACAAGGAGCTAGAAACTACCCTGCTGCGATATGACTTTCTTATAAAATACGCAAACAGAGGGGTACGTTATCCGCTCGACTTTATGCCCTCAGTCCTGGATGAGCACCGCGCTATATTTGAGGCATTTCAGCAGAGAAATCCCGAGATGGGAGAGGAGGCCGCACAAATACACGCATATAAGTCGATGATGCGTAGGAAATAGCTTGTCAGCACAGGCTTCCGAGGTGCTCCAGCAAAATTTTCAAGCCTATAAGTATCAATATTATACCGCCCGCAAGCG
>CAZQSP010000180.1:0-1832 GCA_964596085.1 uncultured Oscillospiraceae bacterium | reverse complement strand
CGATATGCTGAGACATAGAAATCTTTACAACATCAGGTGTAGGCATTATTTCTGTTGCACATCCGGCGGTGTGCTTATAATGACTCACATGAATGCTCTGTAAATGTTTTTGACTCATTTTTGTGAGACCTTCCTTTCTAAATTTTGTACATAACCATACATATTTTATTATACTACAAGCAAAAACAAAAATCACTAAAAACTTTTTTTCTTAGCATGAAAAAAGCCGAAATTTGTTGAAAAACAACATAATTTCGGCTTAATACTTATTTTCCTACCGCAACCATCCCGTCCGAGCTGACTCCTATGACCTTCTCTCCCTCGTCAATACACGATTTTATGTATTGCAGCACCTCGGCGCTCAAAAGCTCCCCGGGGCAGGCAATCGGTATGCCCGGAGGGTACGGTATTATAGACAGGGCGCATATGCGGTTCTCTGCCTCGCTCAAAGGCACATACTGCTTTTCTTTTGGAAGCTGCGTGATTCTCAGCTTCTCCGTCAGCGCCTTCGGCTGCTTCCTCCTGCAGGCCGGCTCAAGACTGCGCTCTCCTGCGATTTCCCGCAGCGCCTCAAGCAGCCGCTCAAAATCACTTCGACTGTTACCGATACCGCTCATACACATAACGATATTCCCCGTCACAAGCTCGATGAAGATGCCCTTTTCCATCAGCAGCCTTTCCAGCTCGTTCCCGTCTATGCCGTATGCCGACATATCTATGTTGAGCTTCGTTCTGTCCAGGAGCTCTGACTCCATAAGCACAAGCCCCTTTATTTTCTTTGCCTGCTCATAGAAAAAGTCAATTCCCTCCGACCACTGCCGCATAAGCTCGCCGCCCTTGCTGCGCAAAAGCTCTGCGTTTATATCCAGCGTAGCCATCATAGGGTATGACGGACTGGAGCTTTCTATCATCTGCAGGCAGTCCTCGAGCACGTTCAGATCAACCCGCTCGCTGCATACGTTCAAAAGCGCACTTTGTGTCCACGAGGCAAGGCTTTTGTGAATGCTGTTTATAACCATATCCGCACCCTGCTCCTCTGCTGACTGCGGAAAGCCCTGTATTCCGAGGCTGCCGAAAAGCCTCAGATGTGCTCCGTGTGCCTGATCCACTATCAGCAGCTTACCTCGGCTGTGAACCTCCTCGGCTATCGCACGTATGTCACTGCATATTCCATAGTAATTGGGCGATGGGACTATCACCGCCTCGGCATCCGGGCTCTCATCAAGGCAACGAGCGATTTCTTCGACCTTCACCTCTCCGAGTATCCCGTACTCCTCCATTGTTTCGGGGTATGCATATACGGGCTTTATGTCGCCCAGGGACAATGCGTTAAAAATCGACTTGTGGCAGTTTCTCGCCATAACAAGACTGCCGCCCCTGCTCACGCTTGCCAAAATCGAGGATATAAGTCCGCCCGAGCTTCCGTTTACCAAAAGATATGACTTTTTTGCTCCATAAAGCTGTCTGTATTTTTCCATCGTTTCGGCTATGATGCTTTCGGCTCGGAACAGGTTGTCGGCACCCGGTATTTCCGTAATGTCGCAATCCATAAGCATATCCAAAAATTCTCCGTAGCCGTTTTCACGGTAAATCCGCGAGCCCTTATGTCCCGGCATATGAAACGAGACCGGAGCTGTTGCTGCGTGTCGCAGCAAAAAACCTTCAATTCCCTTTTTCAAAATTCTGTCGCCTTTCTGTTAAAGCGTATGTATATGCGTTCTATTTTCTGTCATTTTCTATGCGCTGCCGACTGAGCACGCCCCAGTCCGGACCCTCCGCATTTTTCTTTGCCAAATCCGCAAGTGCCGCCGGTATGTCGATGTGCTGCGGAC
>CAZQSP010000179.1:0-1834 GCA_964596085.1 uncultured Oscillospiraceae bacterium | reverse complement strand
TGCCGCCCGCAGCAGTTCGGCAGGGGCGGCAGGGCGCGGCGGCAGCCCCGAAGCAGCGGCAGGCTGCGCCGCAGCCGGCGGCAGAATGCCGCCGGCTGTCCGCCTCGTGCAGCTTTGCAAGAGCTTTGAGGACAAATCCGTATTGGACGATTTGAACCTGAGCCTGAGCTCCGGCAGAGTTACGGCAGTTGCCGGGCCGTCGGGCAGAGGCAAGACCACGATAGCAAGGATTATTGCGGGACTTGAAGGTGCGGACAGCGGCAGCGTGGAGTTTGAGCTTCCGAATACTGCGGAGGCTGCCTGCGGTGAGGCGAAGGAAGGCGACAGCTATATGCAGGCTGCGGTCGGAAATGCCGCCGATGCGAACGGCAGCGTGAGGATAAGCTATCTGTTCCAAGAGGAAAGACTGCTGCCGTGGCTGAATGTGTACGATAATATGGCACTTGCAAGGATAAACGATGCAGGCTATGGACTCGATGGGGAAATATGCGCTATGGCGGAGGCGCTTGAGCTTACGGAGGTGCTTTCTAGTATGCCCGACGAGCTTTCGGGAGGCATGAAGCACAGAGCGGCACTGGGCAGGACCTTCCTTGCAGAAAGCAGTCTGATTATCTTGGATGAGCCGTTCAGAGGACTCGACAGCGAATTGAAGGAACGAATTATAAGGAGACTGTGGACGAAAGAAATCGAGGGAAAGACGGTTCTTTTGATTTCACACAACAGCGAGGATTGTCAAAAACTGGCAGACGAGGTCGTTGTAATATAAAGGCCGTTGGCATACGGATTTTATGCTCTGCCCGGCGAAAGGCCGGAGAGCACGCGCCTGATGCAATCAGCGCTGATTGGAAAGCTCGTAGATCACATGACCTATTTCCGCGATAAAAATGCGCTTCTTTGCCATATCCTTTATGGAGAGCATACCGACGAGCTTGGCATTTTCGACAACGGGCAGACGACGGACGGCGTACCTTGACATTAGAAGTGCGGCATCGTGAATATCGTCCTTTGAATCTACGGATATGACAGCGGAGCTCATAATATCCCTGACAAGGCGAGGCAGCTCACTGCCCGCAGGGCCGCCCTCGCCTGTCGAGACGGAATCAAGGGCGGCTCGCATTATTATATCACGGTCGGTTACGATTCCCAGGACGTGCTTTTGGATATCGCATACGGGAACAGCGCCGACATCCTCGCTGCGCATTATGCTTACGGCAGCGGAAATAGGGTCATCGGGACTCAGATAGGATATTGAAACCGTCATCAAATCTTTTACGAGCATACCGAAGCTCCTTTCCTTGCCTTTATTACAGATAAGCCTGCCTCACAAACAGAGAGGCTGATATATCTTAGCATAAATAAAACCGAGGTTTTTATACACGCCTCGGTTTATATTCTGTAAATTATGCGATTTTCACCTGCTTGCGGCTTAATTTTTCGCCTGTCCTGATTTTCTGCGCTCGGCAAGCTCCGCAGTTGCCGTAAAGAGAACGTCGGTGCAAGAGCTGAGAGCCGTTTTGCAGGAGTCCTGAACGACACCTATGATAATCTGCTTTGCCAAGCTCAAGCGGTTCCATGTGTTAAAAAAATTTTTCATAAAGACACGGCAACAAACATCACAGCGGTTTTTTACACAAATGCAAGACGAAAAGAATGGCGAAGGTGCTAAATGTAAATAAATGTATTGTACGAAAAAGTTAAAAAAGATTATTGACATTGAAAAAGGTCTGTTTTATAATTATTAGGCAACTTTATGATTATGTGCAACAGAGCTTCTTGAACAGGGCTCTGAATTTTGAGTTAAACGGAGGACAATCAACATGAGAGTTAAAGTAAT
>CAZQSP010000178.1:0-1845 GCA_964596085.1 uncultured Oscillospiraceae bacterium | reverse complement strand
CATATTTCATAATGCTTCGATCATTCCTTTCTCACGGGTCAATTCCGCCCGGTACCATTTTCCCTGCACGCAGAAACGGAATGCAACCTTCTTCCAGCTTTTTGGCAGACAAGGGTGAAGGGTCGGGCCATTTTCGGTCACTTCCAGGCCAGCAAAGCCCTGAGCAAAGACCTTCCATGCTCCGCCAGCCGCTGCCGGATGCGTCCCGCCGATGTATACAAGCCCTGCCCATTGCTTGCCGCCACCATCCCAGTCTGCCTTGGCGGATTTCAGGAAGAAGGGATAGGCAGAAGCAGGATCTCCGCACCGGCAAGATAGCAGCGCATACATACAGGCGCTCAACGAAGAGCCGTGTTCTGTCCTGGGAGCATAGTAATCCCAGTTTGCTTTCAGCACGTCATGGGTATAGTCGTTGTGGAAAAACTCCAGCATGGTGACCACGTCCGCCTGCTTGATGACCTGGGTGTGAGCTGCCACACCATAGGCCCCTCCCCAATACTCTCTGGGATCCAGCAGACGGCTGCGGACGGTGTCAACAGAAACGTCTTCCAGATCAAAATAGCCGTCAAACTGTTCAATGACGCCCTCTGCATTGGGTGTGGGAACATACAGTCTGTTGGCCGCATCCATCAGCTTTGGCAAAAGCACTTCCGCACCGGTCTGCTCGCAGAAGGCACGGTACGCCTCTTCATCGGTGGCCTTTAAGAGCTGCGCTGCTTCCACTGCCCAGCGGATGGTTGCCAGGGCCATTTTGTTGGTATAGGCATTGTTGTTGACACGCTCATGATATTCGTCCGGGCCAATCACATCATGGATCTCCCATTTGTCCGAAGTTGAACGTTCAACGAGCAAAGAATAATAAAAACGGGCGCATTCCAGAATCGTCCGGGCGCCGCCCTGCGCCAACAAAGCCATGTCCCCGGTCACTGTGATATACTGCATGATCGCTCTTGCCACTGCGGAAGAAATATGCACCTGTTTGTCCTTGAAAAATGTCCGCATGGGGCGGCCGGTGAAAACATCTGTCACATTGTAGTCGGAACAGCCATCCCAGCCGCCCTCCTGACTTTCCCAGGCATAGAACGCGCCCTGCCAGCCGTAGTATTTGGCTTTTTCCAATGCACCGGGCAGCGTCTCGATGCGATAGCGCACCATGGAGCGGGCAACCTCCGGCTGGGTGTAGAGAAAATAGTCCAGAATGAACATTTCACTGTCCCAGAAAACAGCCCCTTTGTAGGTCTGCCCGGATAAACCTCTGGCGGGAATGGAAAGGTCATCCCTGTGCCTGGGCGCAATGGAATTCAGGTGATATAGAGAATAGTTCAAGGCATCTCTTGCCTCGTCATCCCCCTCCAGCTCCACCTCACCGACTGCCCAAATCTTCTCCCAGCCTTCCACATGGGATGTGGTCAAAGCATCATAGTCCGCTTCTGCCAGAGCCGCACGAACAGAGGCATCAGCAGTTGCAGTATCCATTGTGGTAAAGACAGCGCAGATGGAGGTCAGCGTCACGGGCTTATCTTTCTGAAGGGCAACACGGTATTTAAATCCGGTTTTTGTTTCCGCACGGATAGCCTCGGCACCCGAAAGCACACAGTGGCGTCCTACAGCTACCTGGTCTTTTCCATTCTGAACCTTTGCCAGACACAAAATGGTGTCCTTGTCAATGCGGTAGTTGATTTCAGAATAATGGGGACCGTAAATTTCCCAGATATCCGGATCGATATCCGCAGAGATCTCCACTTCCATGTCCGCAGAAGCAGTGACGCTGTAGCGGGACAGAATCAGATGTGAATGCTGTATATGGGCGATGCGGCGGCTGGAAACGGTCACGGTATTGCCGGC
>CAZQSP010000177.1:0-1859 GCA_964596085.1 uncultured Oscillospiraceae bacterium | reverse complement strand
AGCGTAACATCGACCCCTGCCTTGGAAAGCTCCCAGCTCGTAAGTCTTGCACCCTGAAGCAGCGGTCTTGTTTCGTCGGCAAACACTCTGAAATTGTAGCCTCTCTCCTGCCCCAAATAAATCGGTGCCAGGCAGGTTCCGTATTTTGCCGTCGCAATCGTGCCCGCATTGCAGTGCGTCAGAATTCCCATATTCGGCTCAAGCAGGCTGAGTCCGTATTCGCCCATCGCATAGCAAGCAGCCTCGTCCTCTTTTCGGATTTTTTCCGCCTCGTCGAGCAGAAGCAGCTTCGCATCGTCAACCTGATCGCCTGCGCAGTGGTCGCAGCTGCAAAGGAAGCCGTCCGCAGCCCTGTCGAATGCCTCCAGATATTTGTCGAGCATTTTTTCGCAGCGTGCGAGTGCCCAGGAGAGATTCACAGCCGTCGGTCTTGCACTGTTAAGGTACTCGCTCGTTTCTCTGACATACTCACGAAAATCCTTTACCTGCGTTCCTGCAAAATCTCGTGTCGATATATACAGTCCGTATGCCGCCGCAACACCGATAGCAGGTGCGCCTCTGACCCTCAGCTTGAAAATCGCATCCCATACGTCTTCCTTTGTTTGCATTTCTATGTAAGCTTCTTCGCCCGGCAGCCTTGTCTGGTCGAGAATAAGCATTTTATCGTCCTCGAACTTAACCGGTGCAATATCAAAAACCCTCATCTGTTTTCTCCTTGTATTTTTGTGATATATTCAATATATTCGCTAATCGTAAAGCACATCGAATGTCTGGTTGTTTGCCACATCTATCAAAAACTGCATATATGAGCCGTAGTCCCAAATTTTCTCCGCTCTGTACAGACTTTCTCTGCCTGCAATCGTATCAAAGCTCGGTGCTCCCATCAAGGTTTCAGCCAAAAAGCATGTGTTTTCATAATCGCTGTTGCTTTCATAAAAGCTTTCATCGCCCCACAGATATGCTACCGCCGCCTCTGCATCACCTATCCCAAGATTAAGTGCAAGCTCCTGTGCAAAAGAGTCCTCATAGCCTTCCGGATTTGTAACTATATCATATACCACCTCATACGAATCCGGGCGTTCTCCTAGCCGGCCGTCAAAATCATATGAGTTCGGCCGTTCGAGCAGCAGGTCTATGCTCTCATTTACAGCCATCGCTGAATCGTATTCCCAAGCAGCATATTCCGGCGTTGCCGAATTTATGTAACCGTTCGTAAGGCTGCTTACGCAGGCTCCCACAATCGTAGGAAATACGGATATTAAAATCACGAAGGCAATGATGAGCTTTTTCAGCAGATTCGGATCCATACCTGACGGCTTGAAGCCCTTTGCGGAAAAGACCTTCTCCTTCACCGCATCACCAAAGGTCCCTTGCGTGCCGTCTCCGTGTTTTTTCAAATTGTGGCTGTGACTGCCCTCATCGTGCGGAGCATTCTCCCGTGCCTCTGCCTTGAATCTTGCTGCCGCCGAGCTGAGCTTTTCGGCAATATTTCCGATTACGCTGTCCGTAGTTTCCTCAAGCTCCATTTCATCCTTTCGCTGCTCGTGGTACTCGACCCTCTGCTGCTTGTCCGTCGAAGCTGCACTCCCTGTGAGAATGCTGTAGGCGTGTCTGACCTCTCGCATCTTCCTCTGCGCATATTCGGGCTCATCCTTGTAATCAGGCGTGCGGTATTTTCTGATTCTCCCCTCGTAGGCTTTCTTTATCTCCGCCGGAGCGGCTCCCTCGCGCAAGCCTAAAATTCTGTAAGCATCGGTTCTGTTCATTGCATCCTCCGTAATACTTCCTCAGCAATATCTCCCAAGTCAAAATACTCTTAGTATTTTATTGTAACATAAAACACAGAAAAAAAGAAGTGT
>CAZQSP010000176.1:0-1913 GCA_964596085.1 uncultured Oscillospiraceae bacterium | reverse complement strand
ACCAGCAGAAGGCCATCATCGCCCGGGAAATCGACAAGGATCCCCAGCTGCTCATCGCTGTCCAGCCCACCCGTGGCCTGGACGTGGGTGCCATCGAGTATATCCACCGCCAGATCGTGGCCCAGCGGGATGCCGGTAAGGCTGTGCTGCTGGTATCCCTGGAGCTGGACGAGGTTATGACTGTTTCTGACCGGATCCTGGTTATGTACGAGGGTGAGATCGTGGGCCAGTTGGATCCCAAGACCACCACTGTGGAAGAACTGGGCCTGTACATGGCCGGTGCCAAGAAGGAGGGGAAGACGTGAAAACCGAAAAGAAATCCCTGATCCGCATGGATGGCTTCCAGACCTTGCTTGCTTCTCTGGCCTGCATCCTGGGCGGTTTGCTGGTGGGGTACCTGACCCTGCTGATCATTGAGCCCAGCGGTGCCCAGGAGGCTATCTTTGCCGTTATGAAGAGCTTCTTCCGCTATCCCGGAAAGCTGATGCTCAAGTATTTCGGCCAGACCCTGGTCCGCACGGTGCCCCTGCTGATGTGCGCCCTGTCTGTGCTTTTTGCCTATAAGGTGGGCATGTTCAACATCGGCGTGGCGGGCCAGTATGTGGCCGGTGCCTGCGGCTGCCTGTATGCCGCTCTGGCCTGGCATCTATCCTGGCCCTGGTGTCTGCTCATCGGCATGGCGGTTGCGGCACTGCTTGGCCTGATTTCCGGCCTGCTGAAGACTTTTTGCAATGTGAACATCGTCATCTCCGGCATTATGCTCAACTGGATCACCCTGTATCTGACCAACCTGCTCCTGGGCACGGTGAAGAGCCCTACCAGTCCCTTTACCATGGCGCTCCAGGGCACCAACCCCTCCGCTCTGCTGCCCTCCCTGGGTATGGGTGCCTTCTTCAACAATGAAAAGAGCGTCACCATTGCCATCCCCCTGGGCATCCTCATGGCGGTGCTTGTCTGGGTGATTCTCAACAAGACCCGCTTCGGCTATGAGCTGAAGGCTACCGGCAACAACTACAATGCCGCGAAATACGCGGGCATGAAGGAAAACCAGAACATCATCCTGACCATGGTCATCGCCGGTGCCCTGGCGGGCCTGGGCGCGGGTCTGCTGTACCTGACGGGCATCGAGGATTGGGAGACCACCATTTCCTCCGTCCCCAGCATGGGCTTCAACGGTATTGCCGTGGCCTTCCTGGGGAATCTGAGCCCCCTGGGCTCCATCCTCTCGGCCTTCTTTATCCAGTATATCACCTTCGGCGGCGGCAATGTGGACCTGCAGGTCTACTGCTCTCAGATTTCCAGTCTGATCTCCAGCCTGATCATCTATCTGTGCGCCTTTGCCCCCTTCTTCAAGGCATTTCTCCAGGAGCGCATCCGCAGGAGCGATGAAAAGAAGGCTGCTGCCGCAAAGCTTTCCAACAATCCGGAAGGAGGCGAAGCCAAATGACGCTGCTGCTGCAATATACACTGATTTTTGCTTCCGTGCTGATGCTGGTGGCCCTGGGCGGCTGCTTCGCTGAGCGCTCCGGTGTCATCAACATCGGTTTGGAGGGCATCATGGTCATCGGTGCCCTGGGTGGCGCTCTGGTGCTGAAATATGTACCCGCTTCTGTGGGTGCTTTGGGCATGGTAGCCCTGACGGTGCTCGCAAGTGCCCTTCTGGGTCTGCTTTATTCGCTGCTTTTGGCAGTGGCGGCCATCAACTTCAAGGCTGACCAGACCATCACCGGCACCGCTATGAATATTCTGGCCACTGCCGCGGCTACCGTGGCGGTGAAGGCCATCAATACCGCGGCCTCCGGCGGCAATGACGTGTCATCCGATGTGGTCTACACCGCAACCAAGGATTTGCTCATCGTCCGGCTGGGCAGCTTTGAGTTCAACTGGTTCATGCTGGTGGCGGCTGGCTGCCT
>CAZQSP010000175.1:0-1936 GCA_964596085.1 uncultured Oscillospiraceae bacterium | reverse complement strand
ATCATTTACTGAGCGAAAAGACAAGAAGCTGTTGCCATATCGCAGATAAATGTCGCGGAAAACGCATCCCTCTCTATGCCTACTCAACAAAAAAACGATGCGATCGTTTGACTCTGCATCGTTTCTTCGTTTTTCTTGTTAGGTGTAGCCTTTTTCCTTTAAGAAGTCCTTGATCCCGTCTCGCATATTCATCACAGACCATGCCGGCTTCTTGGAATAGTTTCCGCTGGCAACAGCACCGCTTCCGCAGATATAGCAGCTCAGTGCTTTTGTATAGGTTCCGTGACGTTTTTTCATTGCTTTCAGATATCTGGCTGCAATTTCAATGCTTACGTCTGCTTTGTACAGGTCAGATACCTTGTATCCGTACCGTGTGGCAAAGGCATCTCCGCACTGCATCATTCCCTTGTATCCGTATACGCTCTTTGCCTTTGCTCTGAAATTACTTTCGCGGCGGGCCAGCGCCATCAAGACTGTCGGATCGATGCCGTGCTTTTTTCCGGACTTGATAAAATATCCGGCAAGGGTGATTGACCACGATTTGCTTAGGTTCTTATTTTTGCTGCGAATATATGCTGCCAGTCCCTGCTGATACTTGGACACTTCTTTTTTGGTATCCTTCTTTTTATCGGCAGTTTTGTCTTTCTCGTCATCTTCAGCAGGCTCCTGCGCATCTCCGGTCTGATCCTGCGAGCTGTCGGCTTCGTCCGTGCTCGTTTCTCCCTCTGAGTTCTCTCCGGAATTTTCAGCTTCGTCGGTTTGCTTAGGCGTTTCTTCCTGTTGTTCGTCCCCGATTTCACCTATTTCTGCGGTGTCTGTCAATGGCTTGAGCGCAATGGTCGCTCCCTCGACAATTTCCACATCTGCATACACGGGAATTGCCGCACAAGCGATCATTACGAGTACAATCGTCACCGCAATGAGCTTCTTGAACATAATATTTCCTCTCTTAAAAATAGTATCTGCGGCCGGGTGTTCACCCGCAGACTTTGATATTATACCCGAAAATGTTTGGATTGTCCAGTTTTTGCCTCATTTTTGTGCTTTGACATTACTTTTTTGTGATTAAATCCCATCTTTCGGCGCTTTACTCAATATATTATGTTCGATTTTTGTTATTTTTATACATCACTGCTTATCGCCTTGTATAATTCGTCGGCGCGCGGAGGCTGTATCTTGCTTCTTTTGCCGTCTTTTATGCTGTACAAGCCCTGCTCGGGCGAAACTATCGTACCTATCTGACAGGCGCTTATACCGTTCTGAGTAAGCTTTTGTATGATTTCAGCTTTTTTTTCGGGAGCTGCCATTATCAGCATGGAGCCGCTGGAAATCAGGCGAAGAATATCTATGCCGTAGTGTTTGCATATTTTTTGACTCACACCCTCCACAGGTATCTTTTCTTCCCAAAGCTCTGCACCTACGCCGGCTATGCTGCACATTTCCCAAACTGCGCCCAAAATGCCTCCCTCGGTGACATCATGCATTCCGTGCGTTCCGATATCTCCTGCGGTTATGCCCTCCTTTGTCACGCTCACCTCGGAAATCAGTGCTTTTGCCTCGCTTATCTCCTGCGGGCTCAGGAAGTCGGCAAGCTCCTCCCCCTTGTCACTTGCTATGATCGCGGTGCCCTCAATCCCTGCACTCTTGGTCATAATTATGGCATCACCGACCCTTATGTTTTCTGCCGATGCCGATTGCCACCTTCTGCCCCTGCCGATTGCTGTGGAGACTATCACTGGCTGATTGACCGCTGCCGTTATTTCTGTATGTCCTCCTATAATCTCAACATTGCACGCGGCGGCAGCCTCGCTCGCCTGAGTCATTATAGCGGCAATGTCCTCCTCCGTTGTTCCCACGGGGAGCATTACTGCCAGCATAATACCTATCGGTTCTATTCCGTTTGATGCTATGTCGTTGCATGATATATGTATGCAAA
>CAZQSP010000174.1:0-1947 GCA_964596085.1 uncultured Oscillospiraceae bacterium | reverse complement strand
GTGAGGTTGCCTTAAAGGGTATGAATAAGCCGTATTTTGAGCGTATGCTGGTTGAACGTATCAGGAACAATCTCAAAGCGTTCCGCGGCGTTGATGTCAGGAGAAGCGAGGGCTTGATTTTCGTAAGAGCCGAAAAGGAGCTTGACATAAATGCAATAATCAAGGAAATTTCAAAGGTTTTCGGAGTTGCATCCATCAGCAAGGCAGTCGAAGCACCCTCAGAGCTTGATGCAATCGGCAAGGAAGCCGTGGCATATATGATGGGTCTCATTGAAGAACGAGGAATCAAGACCTTCAAGGTAGAGGCTAAGCGAGCAGACAAGAATTTTCCGGTGAAGTCGCCGGAAATCGGAAGAATAATCGGTGCAAAGGTGCTGATAGGCTGCAAGGTGCTCAAGGTAGACGTACACGAGCCGGATGTGCTGCTTCACGTCGATGTACGGCACGATCGTTCATATATATATGAAGGCAAAATTCCCGGCTTCGGAGGTCTGCCTCTGGGCACAAACGGCAAGGGACTGACCCTGCTTTCGGGCGGAATTGACAGCCCGGTTGCCACATGGATGATGGCAAAACGCGGTATGCTGATAGAGGCGGTGCATTTTCATTCCTACCCGTACACGAGCCAAAGAGCTCAGGAAAAGGTTGAGTCACTGGCGCGAATAGTAGCATCATATTGCGGAAGATTCAAGCTTCACGTGATAAATCTGCTGCCGATTCAAGAAGCAATCGTAACGAACTGCCCTGAGGAGGAGACTACGATTTTGGTGCGCAGATTTATGATGAGGATAGCAGAGCGCATTGCCAAGGATACAGGCTGCCAGATGCTCATAACCGGGGAAAATCTCGGTCAGGTTGCAAGTCAGACTGCGGAGGCGCTTGTAGTAACGGATGCAAGCGTGAGCCTGCCCGTTATGCGACCGCTGATTGCAATGGATAAGGTTGACATTATGGCAAAGGCAGAAGAAATAGGCACCTTTGAGACCTCGATTCTGCCGTTTGAGGACTGCTGCACCGTATTTCTGCCTAAGCATCCTACAACAAAGCCGAAGCTGGCGCGCATTTTGGAATCCGAGAGCAGGCTGGACTGCGAAGCCCTGATAGCTGCAGCGCTCAAGGCACAGGAAATCGTGAATATCATGCCGGAGTAGGCATATAGATAATAAAAAGTTAAAGGATGTGCATAATGCACAAAATCAAGAAAGAGAGGAAAACTGTTATGAAAAAAAGAACAAGTCAAAAGAAAAGCAGCCTGGCAGTGGTATTGCTGTGCATTTTGGTGCTGTGTGCAGGCATAATGACGGGCTGTGGCGACAGCGGAGCACAGAGCTACGATTTGCAGCAGGTATATTCGGATATTTTGAGTGCTCAGCCTGAGGGAACAGATGAGCTTGGCGGAGTCATGTTCGAGATAACAGACGAGCAGGTCATCGAGGACTTATATCCGGGTCTGGGCGCAATCGAATTGAAGCAGGAGGTTTACTATCAGCACGCAATCACTGGCTTTTGCGAGATAATGCTCGTAGAGGCTGCGGACAGCAAGGATGTGCAGACGATAGCGGACATATTCAACAAGCGTATAGAGGTTTCGACAGACGATTCCTTCTATCCCGAAACAGCGCAGCTTTGGGCAGAAAATTCGGATGTGCAGATTTCCGGCAACTATGTGGCATTGGTCGCACTGCCTATCGGAAATGTAATACCGGAGCAGATTTTCTCGTAGCTTTTCAAAATATTTTCTAAAAAAGCTTGCAAAGGGAGCGAGGCTGTGCTAGAATATAGCAGTTGATTACGGGCGGTCCTCTGGGGAACTCATCGGCGCACATACAGCTTGCACCGGAGCCACGAACGTCTTGGAGGGAAGGAGGAAACAAAAATGGATTTAATGAAGTCAATCACTCAGGAATACGAAAAGACTGAGATCCCTGCTTTTGGTGTCGGCGATAC
>CAZQSP010000173.1:0-1952 GCA_964596085.1 uncultured Oscillospiraceae bacterium | reverse complement strand
GACGACGTAAGAAGAATGAGAATGGCAGCATGGCACGGTGCTGACCACTTAATGGTTATCAGACACATGGGTCAGTCCCACATCGACGGACTTATGGAGGGTACTCCGCAGGGTATCGGCGGTGTTCCTATCACAAGAAAACAGGTTAGAGCACAGAGAAAAGCTATCGACATGATCGAAGATGAAGTTGGTCGTCCAATCAACTACCACTCCTACATCTCCGGCGTTGCAGGCCCTGACATCGCTGTTATGTTCGCTGAAGAAGGTATCAACGGCGCTCACCAGGACCCTCAGTACAACGTGCTTTACAGAGACGTTAATATGGTAAGATCCTTCGTAGATGCCTGCGAATCCAAGAAGGTTATGGCTTGGGCAGGTATGCTCCAGATTGACGGCGCTCACAACGCGAACGCAACTGCAAGAGATGCATGGAAGGTAATGCCTGAGCTTATCGTTCAGCACGCTATCAACTCCTACTTCTCCGAGAGAGTTGGTATCAAGCCTGAAAACATTTCATTATCGACAGTTCCTCCGACAGCTACACCTGCTCCTTGTATGTATATGGACCTTCCGTATGCGGTAGCTCTCAGAGATTTCTGCGGCAGATACAAGATGAGAGCACAGATGAACACCAAGTATATCCAGTCCTCCGCTCGTGAAGCTACAGTAACTCACGTAATGAACATGTTCATTTCCAAGCTTACAAGTGCTGACATTCAGTCCACTATCACACCGGACGAAGGCAGAAACGTTCCTTGGCACATCTACAACATCGAAGCTACAGATACAGCTAAGCAGACATTGATCGGTTTAGACGGTCTTATGGACATGGTTGAACTGAAGAAAGACGGTCCGCTCAGAGAAAACGCAAGAGAGCTCAAGGAAAGAGCAGTTCTCTATGTTGAAGAAATCCTCGAAGCAGGCGGCTACTTCAACGCTGTACAGGAAGGCTTCTTCGTAGACTCCGGTAAATATCCTGAAAGAAACGGCGACGGTATCGCTCGTAAGATCGACGGCGGTTTCGGTGCAGGCTTTATTTTCGAAAGAGATGAGGACTACATGGCTCCTGTTACTGCTCACTACGGCTACAACAACGTACAGCAGTACGGCGGAGATCCTGAGGATCCTGCTGCACTTATCGGCGGCTGCACATTTGAAGACAGAAGCAAGATCGTATTCATCGACGAGCTCGACGAAGAAGATAATGTAAACAAGAGACTTGAAAAGGTTGCTAAATACAGAACAGGCGAATGGCTCACTCCTGAAGTTGAGTGGTGCGGCGACAGAGTTATCATGCTCACTATGATGCTCCCTGCAAACAAGAGAGTTGCTGAGGCTGCTGCTGTTGAATTAGGTAAGAAGCTGGGCCTGGTTGACCCTGAGGTTATATCCGCAGAGGTTATGCAGGAGGCTGAAGGCACAAGAATCGAGTTAAAGGGCAGAGTTGACTTTGATATCGACCTGACTACTCTGGAGGTACCAGCTGAACCATATGTAATGTCCGACAAGGAATTATACGACGAATTTGAAGGACACGAGCATATGAAGGTTGTTTGCGGTACGGTAGGCGACGACGAGCACTCCGTAGGTATGAGAGAAATCATCAACATCAAGCACGGTGGAATCGAAAAGTGGGGTATCGAATGCGTATATCTCGGAACCTCCGTTCCTGTAGAAAAGATGGTTGATGCTTGCATCGAAGAAAACGCACAGGCAATCCTTGCTTCAACAATCATTTCTCACGACAACGTTCACTACAAGAACATGAAGAGAATCCACGAGCTCTGCGTTGAAAAGGGTATCCGCGACAAGGTTATCATCTGTGCAGGCGGTACTCAGGTAATTCCTGAGGAAGCTGTTAAGACAGGTATCGACATGGGCTTCGGCAGAAACTCCCACGGTATCGACGTTGCTACCTTCCTTGCACAGGAAAGACAGAGAAGAAGAGGCGA
>CAZQSP010000172.1:0-1964 GCA_964596085.1 uncultured Oscillospiraceae bacterium | reverse complement strand
CGTTCGGAAAATCCAAAACGGCAATGTCGACGCTGTTAAAAAAGGGCACATCGGGCACCAATTTTATTTCTTTCATCCTTATCCCTGCCTTTCGGGCAGCACAGCCTTGTGCCGCCTTGTTCTGCAATATTGCTATATAGATTTGCCCTCGCAGTAGCGCAGGGCTTTTTTGAAATCCTCGTAATCCCAACAGACCGGAGTGGGATAGAGCGGGTTGCCTTCCCTCATAGCCCAACGTATGATTTGATCCCTGTCCTTTTCCGGAATTGGTTCGATATATTTTGGGATATCCATTCTTTCCTTGAGCTCCTCGATCCAGGAAAGAAAATTCTCGGCTTTTTCGGCATCGGAGCTGCCTGACATACCGCAGACCTCAGCCAGTCTTGCCAGGCGCTCGTGAGCGGCAGAGCCGTACAGCCGCATAATGTGCGGAAGATTGATTCCCATGACAAGACCGTGGGACAGACCGTAGAGTCCGCTGAGCGTATGACCGATTGCGTGAACATAGCCGACACAGCCTCGTGTAAAGGCGCGCCCTGCGTAGAATGCGGCTTTTTGCATATTCTGCCGAGCTTCCAAGCTTGAGCCGTCTGTATACGCGCTGTAGAGATTGTGATAAATCAGGCGTACGGCATCCTCAGCGAGCCTGTCCTCAAGCCTTGAATTGTATGTTTGGTTTGTGTAAGCCTCAACTGCGTGGCACAGTGCATCCATACCGCTTGCTGCGGTTACGGACGGCGGCAGCTTCACTGTGAGCCCTGGATCAAGCACGGCAAATTTTGGCATCAGGCTGATATCCTGAATTGCAGCCTTGTGATGTGTTGTCGAATCGGTGATTACGGCAGCCAGTGTTGTTTCGGTGCCGGTGCCTGCCGTAGTCGGGACTGCATAGAGCATCGGCAGCCTGCGCAGAACCTTGAATGTACCCTGTAGCTGTGCAACCGTCTTGTTAGGTCTTGCAATTCGTGCGCCTATTGCCTTGGCGCAGTCCATCGGTGAACCGCCGCCAAAGGCGATGATGCAATCACATCCAAATTCGAGGTAGGCTTTTACACCCTTTTCGACGTGAGCATCGGTAGGGTTGGAGGATATATCATTAAAAACCGTATACTCAAGAGCGGCTTCGTTGAGCGAGGTAAGCAGCTCGTTTAATGCGCCGAGCTTGAAAAGATGCGGCCCCGTAACAATCAAAATTCGCCTGTAGCCGTCTTTTTTGATTACGGAAGGCAATTCTGTCACACATCCGGGGCCTTCGAGTGTTTGCGGAATTGTCCAAGGCAAAACAGCCATACCGAGCTTAAAGCATAGTTGAAAAATTTTTGTATATAGCTTTCCCATAATTCAGCTTCCTTTTTTTCATATGCAGAGGGGGTTAAATTAACCCCCTCTGACCAAAGTATATTATTCCTTCACGAGCTCCTTGACTGATGTTGCCAAGCCTGCCAAGCCTTGAATTTCTGACGGAATGATGATTTTTGTTGCCTGTCCGTCAGCGGCCTTTTGGAATGCTTCAAGGCTTTTCAGCTTGATAACCGCATCGTCAAGCTCGGCTTCCTTGATGAGCTTCAGACCATCCGCAGTGGCCTTGTTGAGCATAAGAATTGCTTCCGACTGACCCTCTGCTTCCTTGATCGCGGTTTGCTTTTTAGCCTCAGCCTGCAGGATAGCAGCTTCCTTTTGACCCTCGGCGATAAGGATTGCGGATTTCTTTTCACCCTCGGCGATGAGGATTGCTTCTCGTCTTTCACGCTCTGCACGCATCTGTTTTTCCATTGCGGTCTGAATGTCGCGCGGCGGTGTGATGTTTTTAACCTCGACTCTGTTTATCTTGATGCCCCAAGGATCCGTAGCCTCGTCGAGAACCAGGCGAATCTTGGAATTGATGTGCTCACGACTTGTCAGCGATTCGTCGAGCTCAAGCTCACCGATGATGTTTCTGAGAGTTGTTGCGGTCAGATTTTCGA
>CAZQSP010000171.1:0-1964 GCA_964596085.1 uncultured Oscillospiraceae bacterium | reverse complement strand
CTCCATACATTCTCTTCTGGAAGAAGTTGTCGATGTGCGGTGTCAGGCAGTTCATAATCAGGATGGAGAAGGATACGCCTTCAGGATACTGTCCGAACAGTCTGATGAGCATTGTAATAACACCGCAGCCGATACCGAATACAACCTTTGCACCCGGAAGCAGCGGAGAGGTTACATAGTCTGTTGCCATGAAGATAGCACCGAGCATTACGCCGCCTGCTAAAATATGGAAAATTGCCATCTGCAAAGCATCTGCACTTCCTGTTGCCGAATAGTAGATCAGCGAGAACACAAATACCGTACCGATGAAGCAGCAAGGGATGATAGGGCTGATAATCTTTTTCCATACGAGGAAAAGTCCGCCGATAAGAAGTGCGACAGCACTTACCTCACCCATGGAGCCGCCGATATATCCGAGGAACATTTCCATGTTGCTCGGAAGATTAATAGGATTTCCCTCTGCCAAAATTCCGAGCGGAGTAGCACCTGTAACCGCATCAGCAGTCTGGCACATTCTCGGAAGCGGCCATGTAGTCATTTCCGTTGCAAAGGAAATGAACAGAACGATTCTTGCTGTGATAGCAGGGTTGGCAATGTTTTTGCCGATACCGCCGAAGAGCTGCTTAACGATAACGATAGCTACGAAACAGCCGACGATTGCAATCCAATAAGGAAGGCTTGACGGTACGTTGAAAGCGATCAGAGTTCCTGTCAGTGCAGCACTGAGGTCTGTCACTGTCTGAGGTCTTTTCATAAGCTTGTTCCAGCCCCATTCAAAGAACATGGAAGCTACTATACATACAGCCGTCAGAATAACCACTCTGAGGCCGAACACATATGTACTAACGCATAAAGAAGGCAGCAATGCGATGAGAACCATCAGCATGGTCTTCTGTGTATCCATTGCGGTCACAAGATGAGGAGACGCGGATACGATTAAATTGTCATAATATTTCTTATCCATTAGATTCCTGCCTCCTTCAGTACTGTTTTACCTAAAGTATTGATGAATCCCAAAGGTCTGTGTGCAGGACATACATATGAGCATGAACCGCAGTTCATACACTGCATAACCTTAAGCTCCTTCAGACCCTGAGCATCTCTTGTCTCGTATGCCTTTGCAAGTGCTGTAGGAATCAGCTTGAACGGGCAAGCCTTGTGGCATCTGCCGCAGTTGATACAAGCTGTTTCTTCCTTTACTACGCTCTGAGGACCCGAGAATGCCAAAATAGCGTTGTTGCTCTTTACCAACGGCATAGCATCCGAGTAGATAGCTCTGCCCATCATAGGTCCACCCATAAGTATCTTCTTCGGCTCAGCCTTGTAGCCGCCGCAGAATTCGATTACATCGCTTACGGAGGTTCCGATAGGTGCGATGACATTCTTAGGCTGTGCAACCGCATCTCCGTCAACGGTAACTCTCTTTGTTGTAAGCGGACGACCTGTCTTGAAATACTGTCCTACAAAAGCAACTGTGGTAACGTTGTCAAGGATCACGCCCATGTCAGCAGGGAGAACACCCGCATCCATAGTCTTGCCTGTGATCTCGTATACGAGTACACGCTCAGCTCCCTTTGGATATCTTGCCTGAAGCTTAAATGTCTCAAGATTTGCGATTCCGCGTTCCTTAATGCGCTTGTTGATGAGCTCTATTGCATCAGGCTTGTTTTCCTCGATAGCAATGTAACCCTTGTCTAAGCCGATATACTTCATTATCAGCAGGCAGCCATCCAACAGCTCGTCTGTGTTTTCTAACATCAATCTGTGGTCGGAGGTGATGAACGGTTCACATTCTGCTGCGTTTACAACCAGTGCATGAACATCGTCGATGTTCTTAGGATTGAACTTGATGTGTGTCGGGAAAGAAGCTCCGCCCAAGCCTACTAATCCGGATTCTCTTACTGCCTTTACAAATTCGGCTAAATCCTTAGGCTCTGCGGGAACCTTAACTTCCTCAGATAATT
>CAZQSP010000170.1:0-1973 GCA_964596085.1 uncultured Oscillospiraceae bacterium | reverse complement strand
CCAAATCGACATCATACGAGCCGTCAGCATTCTGCGTATAATTTTCGCTGATATCCTCACCATTCAGATAAACACGCAGCAGGCTGATAGGGTTTGCGGTTTCTCCGTCGCTCGCCGCATATGCCCCCACCGACATCGCACATACCAAAAGTGCTATTACCGCACAGATGGCAAGCATCCTATTTACTCTTAATATGGGCTTGTTAGTTTTCATATAAAATTCCTCCCTTTTGAGTTTTTCAGAGGCATGGAGCCCCGAAAAGGCTTCCAGGTACAAAGCTCTTTCCGCCTCGTTATGCTTGCCGGCACCTGTATCCCTTATCTTTTTTTCTGCCTCATACATCTGACAAAACCTCCTTTAACATTTTTCTTCCTCGTGCCAATCTTGTTCTGACCGTTCCCTCGTTAAGCTTGAGAACCGCTGATATTTGTTTCGTATCGTAATCCTCATAATAGTACAGGTGAATTACTTCTCGATATTTCTGCGGAAGGCTCATTATCTGCCTCAAAATCTCGATTCTGCGTATTGCCGCATCCTGCTCTGTCGTTACCGCATACAAGCCTCCCGTCGAGGCGCTTACGGCACCGACTACGCTCCCTGCGGTATACTCCTCCAGGGATACACTTCTTCGTACTCTTGCCGACAACGATATTTTCTTGCATTTGTTTATTGCCACGCGCAGCAGCCAATATTTCAAATGCTCGTCGCTCTCAAAGCTTGCCTCGGACTGATAGAGTGTCATCAGAACCTCTTGCACAATATCGTCCGCATCATATGGATTTTTGAAATAGTTGAATGCGACTGCATATATATTATCCGCATATTTGGCAGCAGCCGCCTCAAATTCTCGTCCTCTCAAGCTTCGTGTACCTCCCCTTGAAATGCATTTCACTTAATATACCTTTTACAAGGCAAAAATGTTTCAAACAAGTTAGATTTTTTCACAAAAAACGCAGTACACCGGGCATAGTCGGTACTGCGCAAGCTTAATGCTATTTGTTTTTGTTGTAAATCACCCAAAGTCCCTTGAGCAAGAGATCCTCGTCGATATTCACCCTGCGTTTGCAAAAAGGAACTACCGACCGTGCCAGTCCACCCGTAGCGACCACGGTCACGCTCTGCCCAAGCTCCTCCTCAATACGCTCGATAATCCCGTCAATAGCAGCCGCGTTTGAATAGATCAAACCGCTTCTCATACACTCCGTTGTATTCTTGCCTATGATACGTCTCGGTGCCTCCAACTCAATTTCCTTGAGCTGAGAGGCGTTTTCTGCCAGGGCATTGAGAGAGGTTATTATTCCCGGCATTATCATACCGCCGATATAATTTTTATTTTTGTCCACAACACAGACCGTCGTTGCCGTTCCCAAATCGAATATGGCAAGCGGAAGCTTGTATTCGGCAATTCCTCCTACGGAAACAGCAATCAAGTCGCGCCCTATCTGTGCCGGATGATCCATCAAAATATTCATACCGTTTTTTATACCCGGACCCACAATCAAAGCTTCTTTTTTTATAATTTTGTAAAGAGCCGCTTGAATAATCTTTGTCAGCGGCGGAACAACCGAGCTGATGATGGCTCCCTCAATCTCCTCCGGAGAAATATGGTTTATTTCCATTATCATTCTTATGTCTATTGCATATTCCATTTCCATCTTATTTTTGTTTGTGGAAAGCCTCTCGGTAAAATAGCGTTTCTTACCGTCCATGCAGCCCAGAACTATATTGGTATTTCCTATATCAATCGCCAAAATCATATTAAGTACCTCTTAGAACATCTATTAGCTTTTCAATTTAAATATACACTATTAAGAATCTAATTGCAATAGCAGCATTTCCTGCAATTATTGCTTAGCCGATTACTGTCACTATCCCGGCGGCCGACACCACCACCACAGCAAACGGCGGAATGCGTGACGGAACGCTCGCTATGCAAGCCTCCACCGGAGCCTTGCATTTACGCTCACGCCCA
>CAZQSP010000169.1:0-1986 GCA_964596085.1 uncultured Oscillospiraceae bacterium | reverse complement strand
CCTGCGATTTTCTTTACCACAAAGAGCATGATCACGGTAAATGCGAGAACTATCAGTGTCAGCCAAATGCTCAAATGCAGCATTGATGCCAATACCGCTGCCATCGTAACCACCGAGGAAAAAAGCTGCGGCAAGCTCTGCGAAAGCATCTGTCTGAGCGTATCGGTATCGTTGGTGTAATAGCTCATGATCTCGCCGTGTGTCCTGCGGTCAAAGAAGGATACGGGCAAGGTCTGCATATGAGCAAACATCTCGTCTCTTATATCCTTGAGCGTTCTCTGAGAAACGACCGCCATCGTACGGTTATAGAACAGCCCCGCCAGCACACCTGCAAGATATATACAGCCCAATGCGGCTATCGCCTTGAGAAGCCCCGTATATACAGGGTGCGCCGAAAGCAGCAGCGGCTCGATATACTCGTCTATCAGGGTTTGCAGAAAGAGTGAGGATGCCACACTTGCCGCTGAGCTTGTAAGAATACATACAACTACAAAAAGCAATCTCCACTTATAAGGTGCTAGATACGAAAGCAGCCTCTTTGCACTCTTTGGATCCATATTTTTGAGGCTGCCGCCCGGTGCAAAGCCTCTGCCGCGACCCGGACCTCTCATAGGTCTTGTTTCTGTCTGTCTACTCATTACCCGCACCCCCTTTGTTCTGGGATTCGTAAACTTCCCTGTATATTTGGCTCGACTGCATAAGCTCATCATGCGTGCCTATGCTCTCGATTTTGCCGTCGTCCATAACGATGATCACGTCTGCCTCCTGAACCGAGGCAATACGCTGTGCAATGATGATTTTGGTAGTATTCGGAAGCTCCTCGCGGAAAGCCCTTCTGATCATTGCATCCGTTTTCATGTCAACCGCACTCGTAGAATCGTCCAAAATCAGCACCTTCGGCTTTTTGAGCAGTGCCCTTGCAATACAGAGTCTTTGCTTCTGACCGCCCGATACATTTGTACCGCCCTGGTCGATATATGTGTCATAGCCCTCATCAAAGCCCATGATAAAGTCATGCGCGCAGGCAAGCTTACATGCGTGAATCAATTCCTCGTCGCTCGCATTTTCGTCGCCCCAGCGCAGGTTTTCCTTGATCGTGCCGGAAAACAAAACATTTTTCTGGAGCACCATCGCAACCTGTCCTCTGAGGGTTTCTATGTCGTAATCCCTTACATCTCTGCCGCCGACCTTAACACTGCCGCCGGTAACATCGTAAAGCCTTGGAATGAGCTGCACCAGACTCGACTTGGATGAGCCCGTGCCGCCCAAAATTCCGACCGTCTGACCCGATTTTATGTGCAGATCAACGCCGTCCAAAACCTTTTTGTCCGACTCCCTTCTATAGGAAAAATCCACCGCCTCGAAGTCGATATCGCCGTTTTCAACCGTATAAACCGGATTTTCCGGATTATGCAGCTCGCTTTCCTCGTCTAAAACCTCGACTATTCTCTCTGCGGAGGCTCTGGACATTGTGATGAAAACGAAAACCATGGAAATCATCATAAGGCTCATCAAAATCTGCATGGAGTAGGTTATCATGCTCAGAAGCTGACCGCAGGTAAGCCCGAAAAGCTCGTTGTTGCCGCTCGCAACTATCATCCTTGCACCGAGCCAGCAGAGTATCAGCATACACGCATACATACAGAACTGCATAAGCGGCATATTGAATGCCATGGTCTTTTCTGCCTTGGAAAAGTCCTTGTATATGCTGCCCGATATGCCTGTGAATTTTTCCGTCTCAAAATCCTGACGGTTGAAGGATTTTACCACACGCATGCCGTATAGGTTTTCCTGCACGACATTGTTAAGCCTATCGTAGGTTTTGAATACACGCTCGAAAATCGGGTGTACCTTGTTCAGCAGGATAAAAAGTCCGACCCCGAGTATTGGCATACAGCAGAGGAATACCAAGGAAAGCTCCTTGTTGATGCTGAATGCCGCCACAAGCGTAAATATCAGCATTGCAGGTGCACGGAAGCAAATTCT
>CAZQSP010000168.1:0-2027 GCA_964596085.1 uncultured Oscillospiraceae bacterium | reverse complement strand
TGTACACCTCCTGAATCTTTTCTACCGCTTCCTTGGTTACGATGAAGCTTGTGTGATTTACGATTTCGTAAACATTCATTGTTCCTACGAGAGCAGTTCTTACTCCCGGAATGTTAGCTGCTGATTTTACAACATTTTCGTCCTTGTCAGCAGTTATGATTAAGGCTTTTCTTTCTGCCTTGACGTTTGCGAGCACCTTGATCATTTCCTTTGTCTTAGGTGCATCAAATTTGAGCTCATCAATTACGATGATTTCCTTCTCCAATACCTTTGAGGAAAGTGCAGACTTCATTGCAAGTCTTCTTAATTTCTTAGGTAAAGTGTATCTGTAGTCGCGAGGCTTTGGTGCGAATACAACGCCGCCGCCGATCTGTGACGGGTCTGTTGAGCTACCTTGTCTGTGACGACCTGTTCCTTTTTGTCTGAAAGGCTTTCTACCGCCTCCTCTGACTTCGCCTCTTGTCTTAGCTGACTGAGTGCCCTGTCTTTGGTTAGCTAAGTAGTTCTTTACTACTGCGTGAACAGCGTTTTCGTTTGGAGTGATTCCGAAGATCGCATCGTTTAATTCGATTGCTCCGACCTCAGCTCCTGCCATGTTAAGCATTGTTACTTTTGCCATTTGTGCTTCCTCCTTTCCAAAAGTCTGTTATTTGTCCTGACCCTTTACTGCGTACTGAATGCGAACCAGTCCACCCTTGTTTCCCGGTACCGCACCCTTAACAAGCATAAGGTTTCTTTCTTCGATAACTTTTACTAAAACTACGTTTTGAACGGTAACTGTTTCTCTACCCATTCTTCCCGGACCTGCATTGCCCTTGAATACTCTTGATGGGTAAGTACCTGCTGCAAGTGCGCCTGCAAGTCTCTTGTGCTTGGAACCGTGAGTCATAGGACCTCTGTGGTGTCCGTGTCTCTTGATGTTACCCTGAGTTCCTTTACCCTTGGAAGTGCCTGTGATGTCAAGCTTCTTGCCAACTTCGAACTCAGCAACCGTGATTACCTGTCCAACTTCGTAGCTTTCACCGTCTTCAACTCTGAATTCAGCAAGGTACTTCTTAGGAGCTACGCCTGCTTTTTCAAAATGTCCCGTTAACGGCTTTGTTACTCTCTGTGGTTTTTGATCTTCAAAACCAACCTGTACTGCGTTGTAACCGTCTGTTTCAACTGTCTTAACCTGAGTTACAACTTCAGGGCCTGCTTCGATGACTGTTACCGGAATCACATTTCCTTCTTCATCGAAGATCTGAGTCATGCCCATCTTTTTTCCTAAGATCATCTTCATATTTTTTCTCCTTTTCTTACATTGGAATGCTCTGGTGTGCCTTGCCGTTGTTCGGTGTCCGCATCTTGACCCCTCGGATTTACACAGGTGAATCCTCCTCGGCTTTTCCCTCTCATGCATTCTTACTAAGGGAAGGTCCCTTTAACTTATTAGGTTGAAATCAAAAGCTTTCGTATTAGAGCTTGATTTCGATGTCAACGCCTGCAGGCAGGTCAAGCTTTGTTAAAGCATCTGTAGTCTTCAGCGTTGCGTTTGTGATGTCGATAAGTCTCTTGTGAGTTCTCTGCTCGAACTGCTCTCTGCTGTCCTTGTACTTGTGTACAGCTCTTAAGATTGTTACGACTTCTTTTTCTGTAGGCAGCGGAATCGGACCGGAAACATCTGCGCCTGTCTTTTTCGCCGTTTCAACGATTTTAGCAGCAGACTGGTCTAATAACGCATGGTCATAAGCTTTAAGCTTAATTCTGATTTTTTGTAATTCGCTCATTGTTTTCCTCCTGAAATAATTTTTTGTACTGTTTACGCTATGCTTGTACAAGGGGTTCAAATGCCTTGATTTCAACGCGTACAGTCGTTCTTGCCCTTTCGTACACGTGCCCGTGTGTTTCCTACATTTACACACAAAGCAAAAATCAGGCGAATCCCTTCGCCCCCATCGAGTGAGGACAATTCTCCACGGAAATTACCTGATAGCTCAGCAACTTCCCGTTTCATCGCCTTAAGCAAGCTTTTTTAGTATATATCA
>CAZQSP010000167.1:0-2054 GCA_964596085.1 uncultured Oscillospiraceae bacterium | reverse complement strand
GAATTTGCTGATAAATTCTTCAATATCGCTCTTCCGAGAGTAAGAGACTTCAAGGGTGTTAGCAAGAACTCTTTCGACGGTAGAGGCAACTACTCTATGGGTATCAAAGAACAGTTAATCTTCCCTGAAATCAACTACGATAAGGTTGATACAATCAAAGGTATGAACATAGTATTTACGACAACGGCTAAAACAGACGAAGAAGCAGCAGCTCTGCTTGAACTGCTCGGTATGCCGTTTGAGAAATAATAGGAGGGAATTATGGCAAAGACATCTCTCAAGGTTAAACAGGCGAGAAAACCGAAATATTCAACACGCGCTTATACCAGATGCAAGCTTTGCGGAAGACCGCATTCCGTTTTAAGAAAGTATGGTATCTGCCGTATCTGTTTTAGAGAGCTTGCTTATAAAGGAGAAATTCCGGGCGTAAGAAAAGCAAGCTGGTAAAAATTATGAAAGGAGAAACACTGTAATGACAATGACAGATCCTATAGCAGATATGCTAACAAGAATCAGAAATGCCAATACCGTAGGTCATGAAACTGTTGAGATACCGGCATCCAAGATGAAAAAAGCTATTGCCGAAATCTTGAAGGAAGAAGGCTATATCACTGATTTTGAAGTGGTAGATGACGAAAAGCAGGGTATAATCAAGGTTACGATGAAATACGGTGCAAATAAAGAAAGAGTAATTTCAGGAATCAAGAAGATTTCAAAGCCGGGCTTAAAGGTTTATGCAAAGGCAAACGAGGTACCTAAGGTACTCGGAGGTCTGGGAATCGCAATCGTTTCCACATCAAAGGGAATCGTAAGCGATAAGGAAGCAAGAAAACTGGGCGTTGGCGGCGAAGTAATCTGTTATGTATGGTAGGAGGAACGAAAGATGTCAAGAATAGGTAAAAAACCTGTAGTTGTTCCTGCCGGCGTAGAAGTTACTGTAGATGCAAACAATGTAGTTACAGTAAAGGGACCGAAGGGACAGTTATCTGAACAAATCAGCAAGCTGATAAAGGTAGAGACAGAAGCGGGTCAGGTACTCGTTTCCAGAGCATCCGATGCAAGAGAGGAAAGAGCTCAGCACGGACTTGCAAGAACATTGATCAACAATATGGTTGTTGGCGTAACTCAAGGCTTTGAGAAGAAGCTCCAGCTTGTAGGCGTTGGCTACAAGGCTGAAAAGAAGGGCGACACTTTGGTAATGAGCCTTGGCTATTCCCACCCTGTAGAATTAAAAGACCCTGAAGGAATTACTACTGAGTGCACATCAGCTACAGAAGTAATCGTAAAGGGAATTGATAAGGCTGTTGTCGGCAATTATGCGGCTAACATCAGAGCATGGAGAAGACCTGAACCTTACAAGGGCAAGGGTATCAAGTATGCTGATGAATATATCCGCAGAAAAGAAGGCAAAGCAGGTGCTAAATAAGGGGAAAGGAGTGAAGTAAAATGGCAAATGTAAGCAGAAATGACAGACGTGTAAAGAGACACGATAGAGTAAGAAAAAACCTTTTTGGAACTCCTGAAAGACCAAGACTTTGCGTTTACAGATCTAACAAGAACATCTCCGCACAGGTGATTGACGACGTAAACGGAGTTACTTTAGTAGCAGCATCATCACTGGATAAAGAGCTCAAGGGCGAAATCGGTTATGGTGGAAACAAAGAAGCAGCTAAAAAGGTCGGCGAAGCCCTTGCTAAGAGAGCATTAGCAAAAGGTATTGAAGAAGTTTGCTTCGACAGAGGCGGATTCTTATACCACGGAAGAGTTGCAGAACTTGCAGCAGGTGCTCGTGAAGCCGGATTAAAATTCTAACAGGAGGAAAAAAGGAATGCGTAATATCGTTGATGCATCCAAGCTTGATTTAAAGTCAACTATCGTTAATATCAGAAGAGTAGCAAAGACTGTTAAAGGCGGTAGAAACATGAGATTCAGCGTAACTGTTGTTGTCGGCGACGGCAACGGATATGTAGGCGTTGGTCTTGGCAAGTCTCAGGAAATTCCTGAAGCTGTAAGAAAAGCTGAAGAAGATGCAAAGAAGAATTTAATATATGTTC
>CAZQSP010000166.1:0-2078 GCA_964596085.1 uncultured Oscillospiraceae bacterium | reverse complement strand
AGGAAGGCAGGAGTATTCTGAAAACAATCAAAGACGGCACTTTCGTGATAACGCTGGAGATACTCGGTAAGCAGCTTGACTCACCTCAGCTTGCACAAAAAATCTCTCAGCTTTCGCTCGAGGGAAAGAGCAATATAGCCTTTGTCATCGGGGGCAGCCTTGGACTCAGCGAGGAAGTATCAAAGAGAGCGGATTTCAAGCTTTCGTTTTCAAAGATGACCTTCCCGCACCAGATGATGAGGGTTATATTACTGGAACAAATTTACAGAGCCTTCAAAATCAACAGAAACGAAATATATCACAAATAGAGAATTTCCGCGCACACTCGTTAAGGCAACGTCAAGGTCTTGACGAGCTTGTTTATTTCTTAACACGATATGAGCATATACAGGTGGTTTTTTCTAAAAATTGGTGGTATAATTATCAGAGAAAAGTAAAGCAATATACGCAGATAGTAAGCGAAGTATAGAGAAAGCAAAAGGAGAAGTAATGTTTGGCTGGACAGAAAACCTGCCGAGTATTACTTTTTATGATTTTCGGGATAAGAAAAGAAAGGAGGCAGGGCATGATCAATGTTGATGAGCTGGGTGCCAGAATTATCATCGGCTTCGGAGACGGAAGCGTTTTCCTTTCGGAAAGCACACTGTGGGGAATGATAGTCGCGACAATTCTCGCTGTTCTTGGAATATGGCTGGGGCATGGTCTGAAAACCGTGCCGACTACGAAACGACAGATAGCGGCAGAGCTTATAGTCGAAAAGGTATACAGCTATGCACAGTCAAATTTGGGGAAAAAGGCGGAAGGCTTTGCGCCGTATGTAGGGACAATTTTTGCATACATCCTTGTGGGTAGCTCTCTGGGTCTTTTCGGAATAAGACCGATTACGGCTGACATCAATGTAACGGGCAGCTTGGCTTTGCTCACTTTTCTGCTGATACAGGCGAGCGGAGTTCGCTACCTCGGAATCAAGGGCAAGCTGCGGCATATGTGCGAGCCGTATCCGTTTATGCTTCCGATGAATGTGATAGAGGACTGCACCTTGCCGGTAACCTTGGCACTGCGACTGTTCGGAAATATTTTCGGAGGTATGATAGTCGTAGATTTGTGGATGTACCTTATGGAATGGTTGAGCAGCCTCGTTTCGAGCATACCGTTTATGCGGGCAGTTTTTGTTTTGCCGTTGAATGCGTTTTTCGATATATTTGAGCCGCTTATACAGTCCTACATCTTTGTGACACTGACGATGGTTTTTCTGGCAAGGGGCATCGAAGGAGCAGAGGAAAGCGGATG
This sequence comes from uncultured Oscillospiraceae bacterium, assembly GCA_964596085.1. Classification (GTDB taxonomy): domain Bacteria; phylum Bacillota; class Clostridia; order Peptostreptococcales; family Anaerovoracaceae; genus CAG-238. The sequence goes on along the minus strand of CAZQSP010000166.1, from coordinate 788 downwards.
AAATACGGCAGACAGGGTACAGCAATAACAAAGAAAATACAGAAAATACGAAAAATATATAAGGATATTTAGGAGGGTAAAAAAATGACAACAGGTTTAATTGCAATCGGAGCAGGACTTGCAATAGGTCTTGCAGCTATCGGTATTGCACTTGCACAGGGCATACTTGCCGGAAAGGCGATGGAGAGCATGGGCAAACAGCCCGAAGCAATGAGCGGAATACGTGCATCCATGATTATCGCAATGGCAATCATGGAAACCATAGGCGTTTTGTCTTTCGTTATCGCCATCATTTTGGCAGGCAAAATCTGATAAAGCTTCGCTAAGGGCTTTGATAAGAATAAACAAAGAGGTTTTCCGACATGGAAGTAAATTTATATCAAGGGTTATTGGAAATAAACTGGAATCTGCTTTTTTCTGCGATCACGGTGCTGGTGCTCTACCTGATTCTGAAGCATTTCTTCTTTGAAAAGGTACATAACTTTATGATGTCAAGGCAGGCGATGATTGAGGAACAGCTTATACACGCAGCTGCCGAAAACAAGAAGGCAGAGGCACTTTTGGAGGAATACAGCAGGACGCTTGCAAATGCGGAGGAAGAAAAGAGACAGATAATCAAGGGTGCAAAGGCCGCAGCGGACGAGCGTGCGGAAGTAATAATCTCAGAGGCAAAGAAGGAAGCTGCCGAAATTATGAAATGTGCTCATAAGAAAATCGCCGCGGAGGAAGAAAGGGCTGTGTCCGAGCTTAAGGGCGAAATCGCACAGCTTGCGGTACTTACTGCGGAG
>CAZQSP010000165.1:0-2084 GCA_964596085.1 uncultured Oscillospiraceae bacterium | reverse complement strand
GTAACAGACGACAGCACGGCAAGCGCAACGCCGCTCACCGTAACGAACACCTACACCGCACCTAAGGCGGCAGAGGCAGAGCTGCAGGTAGAGAAGCACTACTATGATGCGACGGCCACGGCGGATAAGCCTTTCGGTGATGAGACATTCACCTTTGAGCTGTACGAGTGTATCGACGAGGCAGGAAGGCTGGCAGAGGGCGCAACGCCTATTGAAACCGTAAGTACGAAGGGTAAAGAGGTTTCATCAGAAACACTCACCTTCGGCAAGCTGAGCTTCAGCGACGATATGCAGCCGGGCGAATCGCAGACGAAGTACTACCTGATTAAGGAGCAGACTCCTACTAACCCGAGCATCAAGTGCGAGCACCCTGCTGTCATTGCTAAGCTTGTGATAAGCAAGGCAGATAGCAGCAGCGGATACACCGATGAAGCTAATAAGCTTGACATAAGCGTAACGTACAAGCTTGCAGATGTAGATTCAGAGTTTGTGAAAGAAGTAAGAACCGTAACGAACACTTACACTGAGCCGACTGCAGTGGAGCTTCCAAATCCGCTTCAGATTACAAAGGCATTCTATGATGTAAGCAATGGCGAAGCAAATAAAACAGCTAAGGCTATCAATGCTGATGAATTTACCTTCACCATCGTAGGAGTTGACGGCGCACCGACAGAGGGTCTGACAACGACCGTAAGCACAGCGGCTGCAGTCGATGGAACAGCCACAATCAGCTTCGGTAAGGTAGAGTACACGAAGGCCGGTGAATATCACTACCTCATCAAGGAGACGAAGGGTACTAACCCAAGTATCACTTACGATGAAAGAGTGGTAGAGGCGGTTGTAACGGTAGTCAATACCGAACGCAATGCACTGTCAGCTAAGACGGAGTACTATGTAAAGGAAAATGCGCAGGCTACGGCAAGCGAAGCAGACAAGACGAGTGAACCGACCCTTGAGAACCTGTACAGGGCACCTAGCGAGACATCTATAGTACTTGGTGTCAACAAGAGCTTGAAGGATTCAGACAATGCGGACAGAAGGTTCGGAAGCGACATATTCACGTTTGAGCTTTACGCGGCAGATGCAGACGGAAAGCCGACAGGTACGGCACTCCAAAGCGTAAAAACGACGGATCAAGATAAGGAGAGCGTATTCAAGGCACTTCAATTTGCACCGCTCGGCTTCGCAGATGATCTTGCATACGGAACTGACAAGACGGAATACCGCTACGTAATAGTCGAAAAGCAGGGCAACAACCCAAGCATCAGCTATGATACAGGAGAGATTTCTGTACTTGTGACGGTAACGAAGGATAATCAGAATAAGCTGCAGGCAGCGGTAAGCTACAGCAGAGGAACGGAATCAGCGGAAGCACCGCTCACCGTAACGAACAGATACACCGCACCGACCCCGGCAGAGTACACCCTTGGATTTACAAAGAAGTACTTTGATATAACAGGAGGAACGGAAGCTGCAAAGGTATTTGGCGGCGAGACATTCAGCTTTACGCTGTACGAGTCCGATCTGAACGGCACGCAGGGCACTTCAATCGAAACAGTTCAGACGACAGACAGCAATGTATCGGTACAGGATTTGAGCTTCAGCAAGTTCACCTACGAGGAGGACATAGAACCGAGCGAGACCGTTGTGAAGTATTATCTGATCCGGGAGAACGCAGGAACGGACTACAGCATCAAGTATGATACAAAGGGAGTCCTCGTCAAGGTGACCCTCGGCAAGAATGCGAACACTGAAGGACAAGCAGATGCAGACAACGCACTGTGGTCTAAGGTGGAATATCAGAAGCAGGGTGAAAACGGATATACGGATACCTGGAGCAACGATAAGCAGGTTATAAAGAACCTCTATAAGACTCCGCAGCCGGTAGAGCTCGATAATCCGCTTCAGATTACAAAGAAGCTCTACGAGCTGAGCGGCGATGCTGAAAATCCAAGCAGAACACTCAAGGCTATCAATGACAGAGAGTTCAGCTTTACGATTGAGGCAGTTGACGGCGCACCGATGGGAAGTCTGACAACGACCGTAAGCACAGCGGCTGCAGTCGATGGAACAGCCACAATCAG
>CAZQSP010000164.1:0-2094 GCA_964596085.1 uncultured Oscillospiraceae bacterium | reverse complement strand
ACTCTGCACCGATCTTAGCCTTGTACTCAGCCTTGAACTGGTTTGCCAACTCCTTCAGATCCTCAGCAGTCAGATCCACATCCAGCTTCACGCCCTTGGCTTCCTTCATCTCATCGATCAGAGCCTCGAAGTACTTCTTGCCGACTTCCATAACAACATCGGAGTACATCTGGATGAACCGGCGGTAGCAGTCGTAAGCCCAGCGGGGGTTGCCGGACTTCTCTGCCATGACCTCAACAACGTCTTCGTTCAGACCCAGGTTCAGGATGGTGTCCATCATACCGGGCATGGAGGCACGCGCACCGGAACGAACAGAGACCAGCAGAGGATTCTCCTTGTCACCAAACTTCTTGCCGGTGATGGCTTCCAGCTTATCAACGTATTCCATGATCTGAGCCTGGATCTCGTCGTTGATCTTACGGCCATCCTCATAATACTGGGTGCAGGCCTCGGTGGAGATGGTGAAGCCCTGAGGAACGGGCAGACCGATGTTGGTCATCTCAGCAAGGTTGGCACCCTTGCCGCCCAGCAGCTCCCGCATGGAGCCGTTGCCCTCGGTGAACAGATAGACATACTTATGATTCATCTTGAATAACCCCTTTTCATATTTGTATTTTCTTTTTCTTATTTGGGATTGCTTGTTTCGTTTTGGATTTGTTGCTTAATTACAACACAATCATACCCTTTTCTGCAAGATTTTTGAATAAACAAAGTGCGTGAATATATGCACAAAACTGGCCTTTCCATAAGCAAAAAAGCGGTATGGATTCATCCATACCGCTCTATATATGTTCATGATTCACATAAAACTCTGTCATATCTTCCAGTCTGAGACAACCAAGCGTTTTAAGGGGCCTGCTGTAGCTGCAACCACAATCAATATCGGTAAAACCCTCTGCATAATGAATTCTCGGGTGCTCTCCCCTGCTGATCATCTGTGTTTCACATTCTGCCCGTTCTTCTTTATCCGCAATCAGATGCAGCACCGGTGTGTGACCGATAATCAGAGTCACACCTTCTAACGGGTTCGGCGTATCTATGGAAGGACGAACCCAAACCTCATCATGTACATTCGTCCCAGGGAACGCGTGAACCAGATAGTATTTCTTACTGCCTAGGTCTATCTCCATATGTGTCGGAAGTTTCTGCAGGAAATTGATTATCTCGTCTTTCTGTTCCTGCTGCAAACAATCATACTCCGCAATTGTAGGCTCATTACCATTCTTACCCCAACGGAGGATTTCTACCAGTGTTGCCTGTGGATCAAAATACTGCAACATCATATATTCGTGATTTCCTAAGAGCATCTCCATATTGGGCGTATCCATAATTTCCGTCAGAAGTGAAATGCCCATAGGCCCCCGGTCAATCACATCACCAAGAATAATTAGCTTGTCCTGCTCTGAAAAACTGATTTTTCTCAGCATTGCATGAAACAGATCTGCCTCACCATGAAGATCTGACATCACATATATGCTCATATCTCTATCACTCCATTCACAATGGCATTATAACAAGTTTAGCGTCGGTTGAGAAGTACATTGTTATACAAATCCGAAAGCCCACGGAATGGCAGTCCGTGGGCCTTCGGAAGAGAGGAGGAGAAACAATGATAAAATCATTGACTGGTAGTATTTTCATTCAGCGTTTTCGCTGTCCTTTGTTTGATTAAATAATATCAGATAGTCCAAAGAATTGGAATAAACAAAGTTGGATTATTCATGCACAATATTATTATTTCAGCATATTTCATTACATTATGTGCAGGAAAAATCCCTGATCAACATTTCTGATGATCAGGGATTTTCCGTCAACTATAGAGCGAATTATTCGTTGATTTTCTTTTGCTTGGTGTCCTTGCGGATCACATTGGTGGGATGGAAAGTCAGCACAATGCTGGAGGGGATGAACATATACGTACCTCCTTATGGAATGGTATCGGTGAAATGGTGTTTTACAGCAAGTTGGAGAAGTACTTGATGGTGCGGACCATCTGAGAAACGTAGGAGTTCTCGTTGTCGTACCAGGAAACGACCTGAACCTGGGTCTTGCCGTCGGGCAGCTTGTTGACCATGGTCTGGGTAGCGTCGAACA
>CAZQSP010000163.1:0-2103 GCA_964596085.1 uncultured Oscillospiraceae bacterium | reverse complement strand
GAAGACAGAGAAAGACTTTGCAGACCGACTCTTCCTCAGCTCAGTGCAGAAGAAAGAAAAGATAATTTCAGCGAAGTAATTCCTTATGCATATACAGAGGAGCAGGCTGTAGAAGAAGCTTCCAGATGCTTGGAGTGCGGCTGCCATGACTACTTTGAGTGTAAGCTTATCGACTTTGCTAACCAGTATGATGTTCACCCTGAAAGATTTGCAGGCGACAAGAACACCATCGAATACGAAGACGCTCATCCGTTCATCGTAAGAGATCCTAACAAGTGTATCCTTTGCGGACTTTGCGTAAGAGTTTGTGACGAGGTTATGGGCGTAGGTGCTTTAGGTCTTGTAAACAGAGGCTTTGACACTGTAGTTAAGCCAAATATGGAAAAACCTCTCATCGACTCCGGCTGTATCTCCTGCGGACAGTGCGTAAGCGTTTGCCCTACAGGTGCATTACAGGAAAAGACTTCGATGATTAAGGAAACTCCGCTTGATACAGATGTAACAGAAACTACCTGCTCATACTGCTCGGTTGGCTGCTCACTTAAGCTTGAATCCTACGGCGATATGCTCATCAAGGCTAACCCGGATAAGGACGGCGTTGTAAACAAGGGTCTTATCTGCGGTAAGGGTAAGTGGGGCTTTGACCGTTCCGTACTCGAGGGCAAGCTTGAAGAACCTGTAATCAGAGAAAAAGACATCGAAAGAGAAGCTGATTATCACGAAGCAACAGTTCTGGTTGCTAAGAGAATGCAGACTATCGGTGCTAAATACGGCAAGGATGCTATTGCAGTTGCTATCTCCGACAGATATACAAACGAAGAAGCTTATGCTATGAAGAGAATGGCAGAGGTTATGGGTGCTAAGGTTCTTTGCATGAATAACAGAGCAAACGGACTGGCAGAGGTGCTTGGCTTCGATGCATCTCCTAACACTATCGACGAGCTGCTTTCGACAAATGTAATCCTCAAAGTAGGCTTCAACGATGATGACTCCAGAGTTATCGCACTGAAGCTGAAACAGGCTGCTGAGGCAGGTGCAAATGTTATCAATGTTTGCAACGGTGAAAATGATCTTGGCTTCCTCAAGGAAGTCGCAAAGGCTATCATCGACAGCGGTAAGGCTAAGAAGGTTAACGGCTACGACGAATTTGCTGCTTCTGTTGCAGGCGTAACGGTATCCGACGAGGCTAAGGCTATTGCTGATGCTTATATGGCTGCTAAGAAGGCTATGATCGTATATCAGCAGAACTTCCTGACTGTTGACGGTGCTAAGCTTGTCGGCAACATCGCAATGCTGTCCGGTCACATCGGTTCACCGAGAAACGGTATACTTATGGTAAGACCTAAGAACAACTCACAGGGTCTTATCGACATGGGAATCAGAGCAGGCAAGGAAGCACTTGACGGAGTTAAGGCTCTCATGGTATTCGGCGAAAACGCAGATATCGACACTTCCGCACTTGAATTCTTAGCTGTATGCGATACTCATATGACTGAGCTTGCAGAAAAGGCTGACGTAGTTCTTCCGGGAACAGGCTTCGCTTCCGTAGACGGTACTTACACCAATACAGAGAGAAGGTTACAGCCTGTAAGTGCTGCAATCGACGAGGATATCCTGTTTGCTAACTGGGAAGTTGCAGCAGAAATCGCAAGCGTATTCGAGGTTGAATTCGGTTGGGATACAGAAGAAGACATTTCCGTGGAAATGTGCGACACAGTTCCTGCTTACAAGTATGCTGAGGTCGGTGAGGTTCTCGGCGGTGCACTTGCTCCTACAGACGAAGCTAAGCTTGCTGTAGTTGCAGACGGTGCTGCTGTAGACGCACTTCCTTGCACAGACAGCCTGATGCAGGACATCATGGCTGAGCTGCCAAAGGCTGCAAACCCTACAGCATAATCTAGATACTACATTAGGTAATTTAACAGTTTAGAAAAGAGGCTGTGTGCTGATGAACCATCGTCAGTACGCAGCCTCTTTGGCAGAAAACGATAGAAAGAATACAGGCGGCTCAGAGCCGCTTGTAATGATAATATTTATAATTGTTCGACGCATCAGTTAATACATAATAAAGTAAGTTTTTCATAAGCCGAGCATTTTTGTTCA
>CAZQSP010000162.1:0-2108 GCA_964596085.1 uncultured Oscillospiraceae bacterium | reverse complement strand
GCAATTTCTGCTCACTGCCTTGTCCCGTCAAGCGTTGGGACAGCAATCACACAAGCCTTATGCTCGGTTTTCTGCCCTTGATCGGTGCGGTCATCGGAATTGTTTGGGCTGCCGTATATTTCGGACTGGTTTATCTTGGTTTTCCGTTTTTTGCAGTTGCATTTTTAATCACCTTCCTGCCTTTTGCTTTATGCGGATTTATGCATATGGACGGGTTTATGGACTGCTGTGATGCTATCATGTCGCGCAGACCTCTTGAGGACAGACAGCGTATTCTAAAGGACAGCAGCACGGGTGCTTTCGCAGTAGTCAGCGTGATTTTTCTCGTCCTCGGATATTTCTGCTTCTTGTCCACTGCAGTAACCACGGGAGTCGATTTCGTAAATATGCTTATGATAGTGGTTCTGAGCCGCTCTGTTGCAGGACTTCACGTCTTGCTCTGCCGCCCGATGCAGCAGAGCCAATACGCGGCTATGCAGGACGACAATGAAAACGATGTAAGCGATGAAAACATTGAAAGCAAGGCACTCATCGAGGACAGCGGTGAAGTCGAGGTAAATGCTGCCGATACTGATACGGCAAGCGAAAATGTATGCGAGCTTGAAAATGAAAGCGATGGCTGCTGCTGCGATACTGCCGTAATCTCGGCTCCGTCCGAAAAAACGCCTAAGAAGAACGGCATTATACTGCTCTGTGTTTTGCTCGTGATTATTACGGCTCTTGCATTTTGGTGCTCAAGCTACTATATTGCGACCGCACTGGTTTCCGTTTTCACGGCTCTCGGCACTTTGCTTGCTATTCAGTATGCCAAGAAAAGCCTCGCCGGCATGAGCGGAGATATTGCAGGCTTTGGTATTGTTTGGGGTGAGCTGGTCGGTGTATTTGCACTTATTCTCTGTTAAAGACTCGGCACACATTGAACACGAAGATAGGAGATATGCGATATGATTTTAGTTTTTGGCGGTACTTATCAGGGTAAGCTCGAATATGCAAAGGAGCATTGGGGCTTTAATGAGTCTGACATCTTTTACTGTGAGGAGAAGCTTTCAATCGACCTGTCAAAAAAGGTGATTGTAGGCTTGGATAGGTTTATTTTTGCCTGCACTTGCGAGGGTTCTGAGGCGAAGGATGTCTTGAAGGCTTATGATGAGCCCTTGACTGACAAAATTTTCATAGTTGACGATGTTTCGCAGGGCATAGTTCCTATGGATACCGATAGGCGAGCATGGCGAGAGGCTGTAGGCAGGACACTTTTGTGGCTCGGCAGGGAAGCCGATGAGGTTCACAGGGTGTTTTGCGGTCTGGGACAGAGGCTGAAATAGCGGCCTAATGCTGACCGAAGCAATATTTTAACAAAAATGAGAGGTTCAGAGTTTCAAATGAAAGTAAATTCGCACATACATTTAATACGGCACGGAATCACCGAGGGCAATCAAAAGGGCTGGTATTACGGCAGTCTTGATATTCCTTTGGCGGATGAGGGCTTTGCAGCTTTACAAGCACTCAAAGAGCAGGCGATTTATCCGTCTGCCGAGGGTGCAGACTGCTACACCTCAGGTCTGCTCAGAACCGAACAGACCTTCAAGACCATCTACGGCGATATCCCGCACAAAACCATAGCCAAATTACAGGAAATGAATTTCGGTGCCTGGGAGGGTATGAGCTTCAAGGAAATTGAAGCCTCCTGCACGCACCGTGACGCTTTCGCCGCATGGATGAATTCCGACAGCAGCGAAAGCAACGCTTTTAGCTTTCCCGGCGGAGGAGACTCGATTGACAGCTTCTACGCCCGAGTAAAGGACGGCCTCAACGAGCTTTTCGGCCTCCACCGCCTCAAGGAGCTTTCCTGCAGGCACAACGGCAATGATGCCGTTTCCGTAGTAGTCTGCCACGGAGGCGTGATTGCCGCCGCTATGGAGAGCTTTTTCCCTGCCGTAAAAGAAAACTTTTGGCAGTGGATACCCGAACCCGGTCACGGCTACACGCTGACGCTGGATGACGGCAAGCCAAGCGAATATATAGGATTTTAAGACGATACTCAAAAAGCAGCCGTATGGCTGCTTTTGTTCGTCCTGTTTATCCTATTTGCCTTGTCCATCCTTAATATC
>CAZQSP010000161.1:0-2147 GCA_964596085.1 uncultured Oscillospiraceae bacterium | reverse complement strand
TCGAAATGATGAAGTATTGCAGATTCTGCAAGAAGCACACTCTTCATAAGGAAACCAAGTAAGGAGAGAGTATTATGGCAAGTAACAAAGATGTAACAAAGAAAAGACCGGGAATCAAGGAGTATTTCAGGTCCGTAAAGGTCGAGATGAAAAAAGTAGTATGGCCGACCCAAAAAGAAACCGTTTCCTACACGGCTGTAGTAATCGCCACCTGTGCGGTTTTCGCTTTATGCTTCTGGCTTATAGACACAGGAGTTTTAGCTGCATTGAAGTCAGTTTTAAACATCACTTTGAACTAGGCTTAAAATCTTAAATCAATACTTAAAAATTGTAAAGAAGGTACGAGAATGTCAGATTTTGAGAACAAAGGTGCTTCCCCTCTCGAGGGCGAGGGAATCAGAGGTGACGGTCAAGCCAAGTGGTATGTGGTGCATACCTACTCCGGTCACGAAAACAAGGTAAAAGTGAATATCGAAAAGATGGTTGAAAACCGAGGGATGCAAGACCTGATCATCGACATCGTTGTGCCTACCGAAGACAGAGTTGAGATTAAAGACGGACAGCGAAAGATTAAAACAAGGAAGATATTTCCGAGTTATGTAATTATAAAGATGATTGTTACCAACGAGTCTTGGTACCTTGTAAGAAATACGCAAGGAGTTACAGGCTTCGTAGGTCATGGCTCCGAACCGATTCCTCTTACCGACGAGGAGGTCGCAAGAATGGGAATCGAAAAAGTTTACATCGATCTGGATGTGGAGGTCGGCGAAACAGTAAAGGTTATCAGCGGTCCTTTTGAAAGCTTTATGGGCGTTGTGGAAGAGATCAACAAAGAAAAACAGGTACTGCGCGTCAAGGTTTCCATGTTTGGTAGAGATACACCTGTCGAATTGGAATTCAGTCAGGTGGACAAAATCTAAGGAAAGGAGAGAAACAAAATGGCTAAAAAGGTTGAGGGCTATATTAAACTTCAGATTGCAGCGGGAAATGCTACTCCGGCACCTCCGGTTGGACCGGCCTTGGGTCAGAAGGGTGTAAACATTATGGACTTCTGCAAGCAGTTTAATGCCAGAACACAAGATCAGCCGGGTATGGTTATTCCTGTAGTAATCACCGTTTATGCTGACAGATCCTTTACGTTTGTCACAAAAACACCGCCGGCAGCAGTTCTTCTCAAGAAAGCGGCAGGTCTTGATGCAGCATCCGGAGAACCTAACAAGAAGAAGGTTGCTACACTGACAAGAGCGCAGGCAGAAGAAATTGCAAAAATCAAAATGCCTGACTTGAATGCGGCTAACCTTGAGTCTGCTACTGAGATGATCAAGGGTACTGCAAGAAGTATGGGAATAGTTATTGAAGGTTAAAGGAAAGTGGAAGACTAAGGTCGCTATCACCACGAGGAGGTAAATATGCCTAAGAGAGGTAAAAATTACAAGACAGCAGCAGCAGCTTTCAACAAGGCTGAGTTATTTGAAGCAAAGGAAGCATTGAAAATAGCTGTTGACAATTCAAAAGCAAGGTTCGACGAAACAGTCGAGGTACACATCAAGCTTGGCGTTGACGGAAGACACGCTGACCAGCAGGTCAGAGGTGCTATCGTTCTTCCGCACGGAACAGGCAAGACGAAAAAGGTTTTGGTATTTGCCAAGGGACCTAAGGCGCAGGAAGCAGAGGCTGCCGGTGCTGATTATGTAGGAGCTGAGGAAATGGCTCAGAAGATTCAGACCGAAAACTGGTTTGACTTCGATGTAGTTGTTGCTACCCCTGATATGATGGGCGTTGTAGGTCGTCTCGGTAAGATTCTCGGACCTAAGGGCTTGATGCCAAACCCAAAATCAGGAACGGTAACTATGGATGTTGAAAAGGCTTTACAGGAGATCAAAGCAGGTAAGGTTGAGTACAGACTTGACAAGACCAACATCATCCACACACCGATCGGAAAGGTTTCCTTCGGACCGGAAAAGCTTACCGAAAACTTCAATGCACTGCTCGAGGCTGTTGTAAAGGCTAAGCCGGCTGCAGCAAAGGGACAGTATCTGAGAAGCGTAACGGTTGCTTCGACAATGGGCCCGGGAGTGAAGGTTAATCCGGCACTGATCCAGTTCTGATAGGAACATATAACAATGAAATAAAACCGTAGACAGCGG
>CAZQSP010000160.1:0-2149 GCA_964596085.1 uncultured Oscillospiraceae bacterium | reverse complement strand
TCCGAGACAGAACCTACTATAATGCGGACGATATTTGCGACGAAGAAAACATTTTCTGGTGTTGGGAAAACGAAGAAGACGATGGCGCACGCGAAACATACACATATTATAATATCTGGGAAAATCTGAAAACACAAGCTCACCGAGGCGGTCAGTCGTTTTATGGCGAGCCTGTATATCCGGAGTGATACGGCGAATGATATAATACTTCGACTAAATTTTAATAAAAAAAAGCCACGCGTCGGGCGCGTGGTTTTTTTAGACAAATAAAAGGCAGGTAATTTTACCTGCCTAAATATTCTTCAAGTGTTATTCCCTGCTCGGTGATTTTGGCAGCGGCTTCTGTGCCTACATAGCGGAGATGCCAAGGCTCATAGTCGTAGCCGGTAATATCGGTCTTGCCCTTTGGATAGCGGATTATGAAGCCGTACTCGCTGCAATGCTCGTTGATCCATTCACCCTCGGGATAGTCTGCAAAGGCCTGTGAAAGAGTCCAACCCATTGACTTTGAGGTAATATCTATGGCATAGCCGGTATGGTGTTCGCTTCTGCCGGGATATGCTGAACGGATATTTCTTAAATCCTCGCCCATGCTGCCAAGATAGCTGTTATACAGGTATTCCTGTGTGCCGTATGTACGGTATGCAGAGCAGATTTTGAAATAAATTTCGTCGGCACGGGCGGCCTTGCGCATTTTCAGATACGCATCATATGCCTCGGATTTCATTTCCAAGCCTTGGTTGGTGGTATATTTGCCGTCAATCGACACCATATCGTCGGGGCGGTAGTTCTTGGAAACCGCATGGAGCTTGTTTACCAAAACCAAGAGGTCGCCGTAGTCCTCGGTGAGTGTGTCCAGCACAGGGGGCAGACCGTACATATCGAAGCCCTCCCAAGGTGCGTCGGCAGGGTAGCTCGGAATGCTTGGAGTACTTGATGTCGAAGTGAGCTGACTATCACCGTTCTGCTCGTTTTCTCCGCTTTGCCCGTCTTGACCGTCCTGTACATCTGAGTTTTCCTCATCGGTATTTTCTGCGTCATCGCTGCCGTCTTGAGGCTCATCGACATTTGATGCAGTGTTGATATCATCACCGCCTGCCGAAACCGGCAAATCAGTCTCACCGCTGTTACAGCCGCACAAAAAAATCATAAGTGATGCTACAAGCAGCATAATAAAAATCAATAGCAACCCTTTGTTCCTCACTTTCACTGTCCTCCTGTAAGTGTATGTATTTACAGTATACTTTATTTGTGAGAAATAGTCAAACGGGGAGACCTATTATCAGCCCTCTGACCTGCCTTCTAATAAAAAGATATCATACTTGAGTAAAAACTCCAATCTAAACATACTGTCAGTATTTTTCAAACTGTTCGACGTTTGTTACGAAAACAGTTGCGCCGCCGACTATGACCTGCGGCGAGCTGTAGCTTAGGATACCTGCCTCCGTGCCGGCAGCAATAGGAGCTGCTTCGGTACGCTTGCAGCAGTGAAGCCTAATAACGTCAAGAACCTCCTTTACCTTATCGTCCGAGACACCTATAAGCAAGGTCAGGTTTCCCTCCTTCAAAAATCCACCGGAGGTCGCCAGTTTTGTGAAAAAAAATCCGGCTTCCGTGAGAGAATCGCATACGCAGGAAGCATCCTTTTTATTGATAATTGCAGTTACAAGCTTCATTATACACTCCGTTCCGTTACTGTAAAAACAGCAGCTAATAAAATCCTATTGTTTAGCTTATTATACAACAAAACACCGCAGTATGGTAGCAAAAATTTCAATAAGAGTATACGAGCCTTGCTTTTGCTGCAGAGGTAAGCCATGCTAAGCATAGCTGATGCCGGGGCAGGAATTTCTTACGCCTGCCACAGAAATTCCTCCTTGCAAGCATTGTTTATTTTGCAAAAATCCAGTATACTGGTGATGTTGATTATGAAATTTGAACGGGGGCAGGAGAATGCAAACGAAGTATATAACGCTCGGTATCGTGGCTCACGTAGATGCGGGCAAGACCACATTATCTGAGGCAATTTTATATCGCACGGGAGCAATCAGAAAAGTCGGACGAGTTGACCACAAGGATGCTTTCCTTGATACGAACGAAATCGAGAGGCAGCGTGGAATTACGGTTTTCTCAAAGGAAGCGAGATTTT
>CAZQSP010000159.1:0-2152 GCA_964596085.1 uncultured Oscillospiraceae bacterium | reverse complement strand
TTTCTCCTTCCACGATAGTATCTACGAGTACGCCTGCAACTGCGAAGTAGTCAGGGTCGATTTCGCCCACTTCAACAAGCTTTTCAGGAGCAATGATAGTGTGCTTGGAAGCACCTGCCATTACATAGTTGAAGTTCTTCGTAGCCTTGGAGCAGTAATAGTTACCGAATTTATCAGCAACAGACGGTCTGATGAAAGAATAGTCTGCATAGAGCGGTAATTCGAATAAGTACTTCTTACCGTTGATTTCTACGACTTTCTTTTCTCTGCCAAGCTCGTCAAGCTCTGTTTCCATAGGAGTACCAACGCCTGTAGGAGTAAGTACACCGCCGAGTCCGTAAGCGGCAGCTCTGATCTTTTCAGCCAATGTGCCCTGCGGAACCAAGGTGTATGTAAGAGTTCCTTCAGCGAACTGCTCGTTCAGCTTAGGGTTTACACCGAGGTGAGATGCGATAATGTGATCTACCATGTGGTGTTCGAGTAATTTACCGATACCTCTTGCCGTCTTAGCACCGAATTCGCCTGCCGGCTGACCTACATCAAGACCACCGTCATTACCGATAACTGTGAGATGCTTTACGCCTTTTTCTACTAAAGCGTCCATCAAGATTTCAGGGGATCCTGTAGCAAGGAATCCACCGACCATGATAGTCATACCGTCTTGTACGCCGGCTACTGCTTCTTGAGCAGTTTTAATTTTGTTAATCATGTTGTCACCTTCCTGTTAATTATTACATATACATCATCTTATACTTTACCGCTTTTCGACGATTATGTCAAGATGTATACACATACGCATATTTCAATCATTTTGCCCGACATATCACAGCCGGGCAAAATGTAATTGAACGATATTTGGTTCTTCGTCTGCCGATTTTATCTGTCAGCGATGTTTGCCTTGTCCTGCCAACCGCGCTTTTCAACCTCCTGCATGATATAGGACATTACGTGCTCTGCATACTTGCCCGGGCCGAAGCCTGCATCGTAACCCAATTCCTGAGCAAGCTCGTGGGAGATTCTAGGACCGCCGCAGGTAAGGATGATCTTGTCACGAAGGCCTTCTGCCTCCATAAGCTCTTCCATCTGAGTAAGCTGCTTGATGTGGATATCCTTCTGTGTTACAGTCTGGGATACCAGAATAGCATCTGCGTTTACTTCCTTTGCTTTTGCGATAAGAGCTTCGCAAGGAACCTGTGAACCCATGTTGTAAGGTACTACATTCTTGAATCTTTCCAGACCGAAGTGACCGTGGAAGCCCTTCATCTGAATGATAGCATCAATACCTACGGTATGAGCATCGGATTCGATGGATGCACCTACTACAACGATGTCTCTGCCGATGTGTTCGCCAATCCATTCGCCGCATTCTACACGGTCAAGCACGTTACCCTCTACCTTTGGAACGTTGATTGCGGTGTAGTCGATGGTTGCCTGAGCTGAACCGTATACAACGAAGAAGGTGTATCCCGGTGTCAGTTCACAATAATATGTTACGTTAGGTTCGTCAAAACCCATTTTCTTTACATACTGCTTAGCACATTCTTCTGCTTCTTCGCCGTAAGGTACCGGAAGTGTAAATGCCAATTCAACCCTACCGTCGTTTAACGCATCGCCGTAAGGTTTTACACAGGTCAAATCAACCTGAGTGGTTGCTGTCTTGTTATCTGCCATTATTTCGTACCTCCTTATTCATGATCCATAAACAGTTCGATGAACGGGTTGAAGTAGTTTTCGCCCTTGGTGCAAACGCCCTCAAGACCATGTCCACCGTCGAACGGACGCTTTACGCCGCCGAACTTACCCTGCTCGATAGTCTTGAAAAGTCCGTCCTTTTCAACCTCAGCAAGGAGTGCATCAGCTTTGCCTAAAACCTCCTGAGCTCTCTTCTGCACGATACCGTCTTTCTTAAATTCAACTTCCTCACCGATGTGCTTGCAGTTATTGAAGATGTACTGAGCATTTTCGATGGAGAGGTATCTGTCGTGCATATGAGGAGTGTGGATAGCTTCTGTCAGCATTCCGAGAAGCTGCAGCGACTGTCCTGACCAAATCGAAACGAGGTTGAACAGTGCATCCTGGATGTGTCCTCTGAAGATATTGCCTGTCATAAACTTTGTAGGAGGCATGTATTTTAATCTTGCGTTAGGGAAGA
>CAZQSP010000158.1:0-2165 GCA_964596085.1 uncultured Oscillospiraceae bacterium | reverse complement strand
ACTCATGTACTTCTATGTACACTCCGTTCCTCGAAGCCTTGTTTCCTAGCGGTGAACGAAAAATCCTGCGTCTACAGGATAATACAATGTGCGGCGAAGAAAATCCCGCGTGTTTGTCCGAAAAACAAAAAAACAATAGTAATTCAGAAAGGACGCTTTGAACATAGAGCGTCCTTTCGCTGTTTTTGGTTGTACAAACGCAAAAAATCCAGTATAATATATAGAGAAACAAGAAAGACGAACCGAAAGATGTGCGGTATGGAAGCTTTGCGAAAGGAGTTTGCGGAAATGAGTGAAAATATTAGAAAAAGAGGTATCGGCATAGGTGTTGAAGATTTCAAAACAATGATCGAAAAAGGTAGTTATCTGGTGGATAAGACCTTGATGATAGAAGAAATCATCAGAAGCAATGCAACGGTTACACTTCTCACCAGACCTCGCCGTTTCGGAAAAACGCTCAATCAGAGCATGATTCGCAGATTTTTCGAGGACGAGCGAAAAGAGGACGGCACACTGATTGACAACAGCCGCTTGTTTGACGGACTTGCTATCAGCGAATGCGGTGAGGAAATCCTTAAACACAAACAGCAGTATCCTGTAATCAGCATTTCTTTGAAATCGGCAAAGCAGGATAAGTTTGATGATGCGTATTTGAAACTAAAACGAGAAATCGCAGGAGAATTTCGTCGTCACAAATATCTTTTAGATGCTGCTTGTCTGGACGAGGAACAAAGACAACAGTTTCATAGCATTATGACAGAAAAGGGCGAATATGGTGACTACAGCGGTGCAATTCGTTTTTTGTCGGAGTGCCTTGCAAAATATCATGGAAAGAATGTGTTCATTTTGATTGACGAATATGATGTGCCGCTTGAAAACGCATATTTCAAAGGTTTTTACGATAAAATGATAGACTTCATTCGTTCGCTTTTCGAGTCTGCACTCAAGACCAATCCGTATCTGGAAAAGGGCATCATCACAGGCTGCCTTAGAATCAGCAAAGAAAGCATTTTTACGGGGCTGAACAATCTTAAAGTATGCTCACTTTTGTCGAATGCGTACTGCGACAAATTCGGTTTTACGCCTGACGATGTAAAAGAAATGCTTGCATATTATGAGCTTTCGGACAAATATCCTATCGTGAAAGAGTGGTATGACGGCTATCGTTTCGGCAATGCCGAAATATATAATCCTTGGAGTATCATCAACTACGTTGACGAAGCTCGATTGAACAATTTCACACCGCGTCCGTACTGGTCGAATACCTCATCAAACAGCATCGTGCGTGAGCTGGTGGAGGACGCAGATGAGGAAACCAGAAAAGATCTCGAAACGCTGATGAACGGGGGCACGATAGAAAAAGTTGTACACGAAGATATAACATATGAGGATATTCACGAGAATATGGATAACCTGTGGAACTTCCTGTTCTTCACCGGCTATCTGAAAAACGAAGGCGAGCGACAGGAAGATACGGATAACTATCTTTCGATGTCTGTGCCTAATCTTGAGGTTAAGTCGGTATATAATAATTCCATATCAAGATGGTTTGAAAAGAGATTGGAAGTGACGGACCGCAGAGAGCTGATAGAGGCGTTTGAAAACGGAGATTGTAAGGCTGCGGCGGAATTTATCAGCGAACAGCTTGAGGAAACCATCAGTTATCACGATTCTCGGGAGAGTTTCTACCATGGATTTTTGGCGGCACTTCTGAGCGGAGCGAAGAAATACAAGGCAGATTCAAATAAAGAAAGCGGAAACGGACGACCTGATCTGATATTCAAGACAAAGCGTATCAGAAACGGCAGAGCGATGATACTTGAGCTGAAAAGAGCAAAGTCGTACAACGAGATGGAAACAAAATGCGATGAGGCACTTAAGCAGATAGAATACAGAAAGTATGAGATAGGTCTGAGAAACGAAGGCTATAATGATATCACGAAATACGGAATCTGCTTCTACGAGAAAGAATGCGTTATTAAAAAGGCAGATGATTAAGAGTAGTACGAAACAATGTTTTTTAAGATTATTTGCAAACAAGACTGAAATGTTACGACATACTCATATTCCGAGAGTGTTGATTCGTCAAGCTATACATCAACAATTACCGCAACAAACGCAAACGGCGGTGTCAGCGTAGAGGTAAGCAACGAAGCGGGAAATGT
>CAZQSP010000157.1:0-2170 GCA_964596085.1 uncultured Oscillospiraceae bacterium | reverse complement strand
CTGCGATTTCGCAGGTGAAGCGAGGTTCGCTTATCCATTTAACTACGGAGACATAAATCCACCACATATATATTAACACAGAATGCAAAAAAATAGTACCCCTATTTTTTTGTTTCTCAAAAAAACCATCTCATATCGCCGATTATTCAATTTTTTTGTTGTTATTTGGGGCAAGATATTGTATACTATACCCGTATGTTGAAAATTTAACAATGTTAGATGTGAGAGGTAAAAGATGTATAAGGTATCAAATTTAGAACAGGAGTACAAGAAAAAACTGATTAGCGCTGATGAGGCGGCAGCAATGGTCAAGAACGGCGACAGGCTTCATTTTGGTCTGGGCTGCGGCTCTACGATTGATGTTGACAGAGCGATTGCCAAGAGAGCTGACGAATTGAAGGACATTACGGTAATCAGCACGGTTACAATTCGCGAAAAGCCGTTTGAAACCTACCTTGCAACAAAGAGCAATGAGCAGGTCAGGTTCGCATCGGCGCACTTCAACGTACACGACAGAAATATGAACAAGGACGGTCGCTGCTGGTATATTCCGATGCTGTTTTGCGAGCTTCCGTTCTTTTGGGTGAACAATAACAACGATATAGATATTGCGATATTTCAGGTTGCACCCATGGATAAGCACGGAAACTTCAACCTCGGACCGCAGGTTGCGGATATGTGGGGTGTCATCAAGTCGGCAAAAAAAATCATAGTAGAGGTAAACGAAAATATGCCGATTGCACACGGCTATCAGACACAGCTCAACCTGTACGGCATTGATTATATCGTAGAGGGAAGCAATACACCGCTTGCGGAGCTTCCGGCCAAGGCACCGTCGGAAATAGATAAGAAAATAGCGGCTCACGTAGTTGACAAGATCAAGAGCCACAGTACCTTGCAGCTCGGAATCGGCAGCCTGCCGCTTTGCATAGGTCAGTTGATCGCAGAATCCGATTTAAGAAACATCAATGCACACACAGAGATGTTTACGGATGCCTATGTTGATCTTTTTGAGGCAGGAAAGCTTACGGGAAACAAGCCTATAGACAAGGGCAAGGCGGTATATACCTTTGCGGGCGGCAGCAAGAGACTGTATGATTTTATAGATGACAATCCGATTTGCTGCAATGCTCCGGTAGACTACGTAAATAATATCTCCACAATAGCACAGATTCCGAATTTTGTCTCGGTAAATAGCTGCATACAGGTTGACCTGTATGGACAGGTTTGCTCGGAAACCGCAGGACATCAGCAGATAAGCGGAACCGGCGGACAGCTCGACTTTGTGCTCGGCGCATATCAGTCCAACGGCGGTCAGAGCTTTCTGTGCACGCCATCAACCAGAGTCAACAAGGAGGGCAAGCTTGAATCACTGATTTCACCCGTACTTCCTACGGGAGCCATTGTAACCACACCTAGGATGGCGACAAACTATATTGTAACTGAATACGGAGCAGTGGATCTAAAAGGTAAATCCACTTGGGAACGCGCCGAGCTGCTTATCAGCATTGCGCACCCTGATTTCCGAGAGGAGCTCATAAAGGATGCGGAAAAAATGGGAATCTGGAAACATTCCAGCAAGTGCCTGTAAATCGAAGCTTTACATCAAAAGACCGACGGCTCAGCCGTCGGTCGCTTTATACCACCTGCAATCAAGTCTGAATTTAGTCATCCCACTCATCATCATCATCAAAGTCATCGTTTATGTCGATGTCCTTATCAATGATTTTGCCGGTAGCAGCATTGATTTCGTACTCGTATTCCTTGGAGCCTGTGAAAAACTCAATTTCATAAACTCTGATCCCGTCGTCACGGTCAAGCTTCGCTTTGGTAAAAGTGACTGAGGAGGCTGAAAGGCCTGCGTCCTTTAATGCTATGGATTTTGCCTTGTCAACACCGATGTAGCTTGAGGAAGGCTGAGTCGCAGAGCTTGTGTTGCTTGTGCTCTCCTTCTTATCTGAGGACTTGCTTGCCGCATCAGCAGAAGAAGCAGAGCTGTTTGCGTTTGAAGCTGATTTATCGGAGTAATTTTTGTCACTGCCTGTAGGAGCGGCATTCTTTGCAGCTTCTCGGTCAGCCTCCAAAATTTTACCGTTAGATGCCTTGATAACATAATCGTAATCATAGCCGCCTGCCGTAAAGCTGACCTCGTATACGGCGTTTCCGTCCT
>CAZQSP010000156.1:0-2182 GCA_964596085.1 uncultured Oscillospiraceae bacterium | reverse complement strand
AATTAATATCATTATAGTAAATTGTTTCGGCATTGGAATTTATACCAACATTGAATCCGCCACCAAATACATCAATAAACGTATTTGTATTTATCAAATTTTCTTTGATATCTGGAATTAGTTTAGCTTTACTTCCAATATAATTTAAGGGAGATTCATATACAATATCCGCATCATCTTTCTTTTCGATATAGAAAAGATATTCATAATGAGTTTTTGCATTTTTGGATTTCCAATTTTCATATTTTTTATATGGTATCTTTATACACTCGAAGGTATTTTCTTTTCCGTATCTTTTCATAATGGATTCAATATAGTCCTTGCTCATGTCTCCATCGTTGTTGTAGCTTAAAAAGATATGTCTGGCAGAAGTCTTTGCTAGAATCCTGTCAAAAAGAATATGAACCTTATATATTTTAGACCAATCGGAACGCATTTCGCGAGTGCTACGTGAACCAGTTACTTTACTAATTTTTTTCGGTTCGTCATTAAGTATTAATGTTTCTAATAAATGGTATTGTGTTCCATATTGGTTTTGGGTATATGGAGGGTCGAGATACAGGATATCACATTGAATGTTCTCGATAATGTTTTCAAGCTTATCAGTGTGGATTTCTATTGGGTATGTTGCACTAATGCCATCAGACAAGTTTATAAACTGAATGTTTTTCAATGCGCGTTCATCCCATTTTTTTAGAAATGCACCATAAACACCTGCTGTATTTGAAACGAAAGAAACAGATTCAATTAAGCAGGCTAATAAGTAGTGGTATTCTTCGCGTGTAAGTTGGTGATTGCTGTACCATGTTTCGATGGTTTGTCTAAAGTAATCTACTCGTCCGGCATTATATTCGGATAAGTACATTCTTGAAGAACCACCCGGAGAATATGTTTGATAAAAATATCCTTCAATTCTCTCGTCTGTTGAATTGAAAAAATCAAATGGATTAAATCCAAGCAATTCGAAGGTACAGTTATTTGCAACTATTCTACCGTGGGCATAAGTAGTTGCACAATTAAGGTTGTCATTGATTATTATATTACAAGTTGTCTTGAATGCGTTAGCAACAGAACCTGTACCACAGAATGCATCAAAAAAAGTGGTGTTTGGTTGTATTGTAACTTTTTGTTCGATAACCTCTTTTATTATTTCTGTAAGGGAGTCTTTATTTCCTAAATACCTCAAATCTAAAATCCTTCCTTTCCCCGTGGGGGAGTATTATCTCTGTGGTCTTTTGCTTTAAAGACCGGCGCCCCCTCATACACAAAATCCCGCGAATTTGAAAGGGGGGACTAGTTATATCGGTGGAAGTAGTAATGCACCGATAATTCTATACAATCTGGCAGCACCCTATGAAATGCAATAGAGTGTATTTAAGGGAGTTTCGCCATAGTGTTATATTTTTTATACGTTTTTCTTCTGTTTTTGAGCCTTTTCAATGGCTTTTCTATCACGATATGCTTTTTGTTTTCTAGCATTTCGTGCCTTTTGACATTCGTCAGAATCACAAAATTCCTGTCGGTTGCTTTTTCTTATAATAAAGCGTCCGCAGTTGCGACATCGTATCATAATGCCTTCACCACGATTGTCCGGTTTGCCTTTATCTTCGGGTGCCGGGTCTTCTGAAAGCATGCGCGCAAGCGTGAACCATGCTATATCGAATACGGATTTTACATCCGTGGAAAAATCTATTTTTCCAGATCGAGGGTCTACTTTAAGCCTCATATTAAAATCTGGAATAATATCAATTAAAGTATCTTTCAGCGCTTCGTAGTCATCATACGGAGTAGTAGCAAACTCACCTGATGGAATCGCTTCTGCTGGTTGATTATCTATGTATTCATTTATCCGTTTCATTTCTGCAAGAAGGTCTTCTTTTGAACGAATATCTCCATGTAATTCGTCAGGTATGTCAACCTTCGAGTGTTTGTATTTTTCAAAGAAGGAGTAACTATCAAAGAACTTTCCTTCTTGAGATAGGTCATATGCAACTTCATCATCACTAATGCAGATACCTTCCAAAGCAACATAATACATAATTGCATTGTAAAGTTTGCCAAGGTCATTTAGGAATGCATTTATTTCAAATATTCCATCTTTTTCTACCATTTCTGCATCAAAGGTATTGATGTCAAAATTCTCATTCAGTTCTGAATATATAAAATCGACGCTGTATGGGTG
>CAZQSP010000155.1:0-2192 GCA_964596085.1 uncultured Oscillospiraceae bacterium | reverse complement strand
ACCGCAGATTACAAAGAAATTTGTGGATAATAACGGACAGCCAAGGAGCTTCGGTGATGAGGTATTCACGTTTAAGCTGTACGAATCTGATGAGCGTGGCACGGTAGAAGCTGCTAAGCTGAAGGATACTCAGACGGCAAGCGGAAAAGAATTAACGGAACAGTTAGTAAGCTTTGACACCATACCTTACAGTGCAGATACTGATACAACGCAGACATATTACTATGTAATCCGCGAGGTAGCAGGAAACAATGTCAGCATCGACTACGATACGACAGACGTACTGCTCAAGGTAGAGATAAGCAAGAACGCTGAAAACAAGCTTGTTGCAAAAACGACCTACACGAAGCAGGGAGCAGAAAGCGGCAAAGAACAGATCATCACAAACACTTACACAGCGCCGACAGAGGTGACTCCGACTGTTCAGATAACAAAGTCACTTATGACAGGTAATACGGGCAGAAGCTTCGGAGCTGACAGCTTCACGTTTGGACTGTACAAAACGGATGAAAACGGAACGCTCGCAGAGGATGCAGAAGCTGTACAAACGAAAACAACGAGCGGTACAGATGTTTCAACAGAAACGCTCAGCTTTGACTACAGCGGACTGACAAGAAGCGAGGATATCGCACCGGGCAAGACCGTGACAGAGTACTACCTGATAAAGGAAATAGCAGGTGACAACCCAAGCATAAGCTACTCGACCGATAAGGTGCTGGTAAAGATAGACTACAGCAAGGCAGAAGGCAGCGGCGTATATGATGATGAAGCCAACAAGCTTAGCGCGAGCGTAACGTACAAGAAGCTCGGAGAAGCTAGCTTCGGTGAAGGAGTCAAGACGATTACCAACACATATCAGACACCGGATAGCACATCCGTAACACCGCAGATTACAAAGAAATTTGTGGATACGAATGGAGATGCAAAGAAATTCGGTGATGAGGTATTCACGTTTAAGCTGTACGAATCTGATGAGCGTGGTACAGTAGATGCTGCTAAGCTGAAGGATACTCAGACGGCAAGCGGAAAAGAATTAACGGAACAGTTAGTAAGCTTTGACACCATACCTTACAGTGCAGATACTGATACAACGCAGACATATTACTATGTAATCCGCGAGGTAGCAGGAAACAATGTCAGCATCGACTACGATACGACAGACGTACTGCTCAAGGTAGAGATAAGCAAGAACGCTGAAAACAAGCTTGTTGCAAAAACGACCTACACGAAGCAGGGAGCAGAAAGCGGCAAAGAACAGATCATCACAAACACTTACACAGCGCCGACAGAGGTGACTCCGACTGTTCAGATAACAAAGTCACTTATGACAGGTAATACGGGCAGAAGCTTCGGAGCTGACAGCTTCACGTTTGGACTGTACAAAACGGATGAAAACGGAACGCTCGCAGAGGATGCAGAAGCTGTACAAACGAAAACAACGAGCGGTACAGATGTTTCAACAGAAACGCTCAGCTTTGACTACAGCGGACTGACAAGAAGCGAGGATATCGCACCGGGCAAGACCGTGACAGAGTACTACCTGATAAAGGAAATAGCAGGTGACAACCCAAGCATAAGCTACTCGACCGATAAGGTGCTGGTAAAGATAGACTACAGCAAGGCAGAAGGCAGCGGCGTATATGATGATGAAGCCAACAAGCTTAGCGCGAGCGTAACGTACAAGAAGCTCGGAGACGATAGCTTCGGTGAAGGAGTCAAGACGATTACCAACACATACGAGGTAGCGGAGAAGGTAGACGTTACACCTATGGTGACAAAGAAGCTTGTGGATCTTACAGATCCAAGCAATCCTAAGGCAAGAAGCTTCGGCAAGGATATCTTCACCTTCAAGCTGTATAGCGCTGATAAGGATGGTAATAAGACAAGCGAGACTCCGCTTGGAACGGTAAGCACAACGTCTGATTCGACAGCTTCAGAGGAAAGCTTGAGCTTTGATAAAATCACGTATGATTATGACCTCAGGGTTGATGAAACACGCACGAGCTACTACCTGATAGAGGAAGTGCAAGGAAGTAATGTCAGCATCAAGTATGAGACAACGCCAATCCTCTACACGGTTACCGTATCCAAGGATAAAAATGACAATAAGCTCGTGGCTACAGAAGCATACAAGCCGGTAACAGACGACAGCACGGCAAGCGCAACGCCGCTCACCGTAACGAACACCTACA
>CAZQSP010000154.1:0-2226 GCA_964596085.1 uncultured Oscillospiraceae bacterium | reverse complement strand
TTCGCCGCGTTTCTTTGCTCTGTACAGATACAAGCTTATCGCTGTGACTATTGCGAGCACTGTCGCAGCAATTATTAAATTAGAAGCATTTGCACTCATTGCCAAACTGCACCTCCTTTGTTTTCTGCCGTATTACTGTATTGTTATCTGTTGTATCCTGCCTGCAATGCCGCTGTCTTTCCGTGAAGCGCATATTCCTTGCTTACATTTTGATCTGCCTTGCGAATCAGCATTGCTATGACTGCAACGAATACTGCCACAGCCACAAGACCTGCGAACGCTGCACCGATATTGAGTGTATCCGCTGCTGTCAGAAGCGTACCGATGGTGTATACTAAGTAGCCGACTGTGTATCCTATTCCAAGCTGCAAGCCGATACCTGCCCAAACCCACTTGCCGCTCTTCATTTCGGAGTTCATAGCACCGATTGCCGCAAAGCAAGGCGGAGTGTAAAGGTTAAACATCAGATATGCAAGTGCCGCAACCTTTGTGATTGCAATAATTCCGGCAACCTCTGTTCCCGCACCCTCTATCATTACAAGCTCTTCTGTGTCGATGAGGTTTTCAAGTCCTACGAAGCAAACTGCGAGTGTGCCGACAACATTTTCCTTGGCGATAAAGCCTGTAACAGCCGCTGCCGCAAGCTGCCAGCTCAATACACCTACGATAGGTACGAGTATGTAAGCGAACGGACCTGCGATTGATGCGAGTATGGACGAATCCGCTGTTTCCGCAACACGTAAATGCCAGTTGAAGGTCTGCATAAGCTGAACCGCAGTGTTGCAAAGCAAGATGATTGTAGCTGCTTTTACGATATATGCCCTGCCACGGCTGCACATGGACTTGAATGCTCCCCAAAGTGATGGAGTTTTGTATTCAGGCAGCTCGATGATGAAGAAGGATTTTCTTGCTTTGTAGCCTGCAATTTTGTTTACAACGAATGCACCGATAAAAATCAATACGATACCTGTGAGGTATGCAGCTGTGCTGACCCAGCCTGCTCCGTCAAAGAATGCACCCGCAAACAATGCGATTACCGGAATCTTAGCTCCGCAAGGCATGAACGGTGTCAGCATTGCAGTTGCTCTTCTTTCTCTGTCGTTACGGATAGTACGGCTTGCCATGATTCCCGGAACGCCGCAGCCAATGCCGATTACAAACGGTATAACGGATTTTCCGGAAAGTCCTACATTTTTGAAAATTGGGTCCAGCACTACTGCCACACGTGACATGTATCCGCAGTCCTCAAGAAGTGCGATAAGGAAGTACATAACCATTACCAGCGGCAGGAAGCCTACTACTGCGGCAACACCGCCTATAACGCCGTCTACGAGAAGTGCGTACAGAAGCGGGTTCGCATTTTCGAGCATTCCGCCTACCCAGCCTTGGAAAGCTTCCAGCCAGCCTACGAGTACATCTGCAATAGGCGTTCCTATCCAAACCTGTGAAATCTGGAATACAAGGAACATAACTACAGCGAAAATCGGAATTCCGAGCCACTTGTTTGTCAGCACATCGTCTATCTTATCTCCGAGGTTCTTTTCCTTGGTCAGAACCTTACGCGTTTCAACATCCTTGACGATTTTATTTACAAAGTCGAATCTCTTGCGGTCAGCAGCTTCTACCTGATGCTTATCTGTCAGGTCGATATCCTCCTGAACATACGGTGCTGTCTGTGCCTTGCCTGCCTGTGCCGCTGCTGCCTCAACTACCGCATTAAGTCCCTCTGCCGAGGTTGATACCGTGTCGATAACCTGACAGCCCAGCTTTTCGGAAAGCTTTGCCGTGTCAATCTTGGTTTCTTTCTTTTCGTTGATGTCGTGCTTGTTCAGGGCAAGCACTACAGGAATGCCGAGCTCCAGAAGCTGTGTCGTGAAGAAGAGGCTTCTGCTGAGGTTCGTCGCATCAACGATGTTAATGATTACATCCGGATTTTCCTTTTTAACATAGGAGCTTGTGATGCTTTCTTCGCCTGTAAACGGTGACATGGAGTATGCTCCCGGAAGGTCAACAGCGATGAGCTGTTCCTCACCTGCATAGTAAGTCTTTTTGATTGGGTGTTCTTTCTTGTCTACGGTTACGCCCGCCCAGTTACCGACCTTTTCGTTACGGCCGGTCAGCGCGTTGTACATGGTCGTTTTACCGCTGTTCGGGTTGCCTGTCAAAGCAATTCTCATGGGTGTTTTCCTCCTTAGTATGTAATGCTGTAAGCATTTAGTGTGTTTT
>CAZQSP010000153.1:0-2229 GCA_964596085.1 uncultured Oscillospiraceae bacterium | reverse complement strand
TTATACAATAATGCACCCCTAAAGTGTCTAATTTTTGAGGTGCATATTATAGTAAATTAACAGCATTTTTAACATTTTATCGAATATTCGATGTAGGTCCACGATCGACTTTCTCCGCATAGATCGGTGCTTCCTATACAGCTTGTCCGACCGAAATCGGGAGACGGCTAGGGACTATAACCGGCCCAAAAACCTAGTATTTACTATGGTTTGCAAGCCAGGCCAAATCTATTCCAAAATCGAATTGAAACGGCAAAATGCAATGAAAAACAGATATTTCACAAACTTTCTGCCTTGTGATATTGTAAAAGCGACAAGATTTTGCGGTGAAACAAAGATTAGGAGGTTAGTAATGACAGAAGAAATGAAAGCTTTGTTTACACCATATCAAATTGGTAAGCTTAGCATAAAAAACAGATATGCAATGGGCCCGATGGGTGCGACCAGCCTGTTTGACCCAAACTATGCAATGACCGACAGAGGAATCGAATACTACGTTGAACGCGCCAAAGGAGGCTTTGGTCTCATTACCACGGGTGTAATGATTCCCGACGTCAACGTAGACAAGCCCAATCTCAAAGTCAACGCAGGCCCACTTTATAACCCTGTAAAGTTTAGAGACAGCATGGTAAGGCTTACTGATCGCATAAGAGCTTATGATACCAAAATCTTTGCTCAGCTTTCAATGGGTGTTGGTCGTAACTATCCCTTTATGACCGCTCCTTCATCTGTGGAAGTTTTTAACTATCCCGACATGAAATCCATTGAAATTACCAAAGACCAGATCAAGATGAAGGAAGAAGCTGTCTTTGAAGCTGCAAAGCTTATGAAGAACTGCAATATGCATGGCATTGAGATCCATGCTCTGCATTGGGGCTATCTCCTCGACCAGTTTGCAATGAGTATTACCAACCACAGAGAAGATGAGTATGGCGGAACTTTGGAAAACAGGCTTCGCGTGTGCAAGGAACTGGTTGAAGGCATAAAGTCTATTTGCGGTGCCGATTTCCCCGTAACCATGAGACTTGGACTTAAGAGTTACATCAAGAGTCTCAATAAGGCTTCCCTTACAGGCGAAGATGAAGCGGGCAGAACTCTGGAAGAAGGTATTCGTATCTGCAAATTGCTGGAGGAGTACGGTTACGACGCTCTTTCCGTGGACACAGGAGTATATGACTCATTCTACTATGCGTGTCCTCCTTGCTATATGCCCAAAGGACATGCGCTTCCCTTGTATGCAGAAGCAAAGAAAGCCGTAAACATCCCCATTCTCGCCGGATCCCGCATGGGAGATCCGTATATTTGCGCAAAAGCTTTGAAAGAAGGCATGGCAGACGCATTTGTCCTCTCCAGACCCGCTCTTGCTGACCCGAATCTCCCCAAAAAGGTTGAAGTGGGTACTCCCGAAAAAATTCGTCCTTGCATCGGCTGTAACATGGGATGCATTGGCAGGCACCTTGATCTCGGCCTTCCGCAGACCTGCGCCGTAAACCCCAGAGCCCTCCACGAAATAGAAACAAAGCCCAAAAAAGCTGTGGTTTCCAAAAACATAATGGTAGTTGGCGGCGGCGTTGCGGGTATGGAAGCAGCACGCACTGCGGCTATGTGTGGACACACTGTAGAGCTATATGAAAAATCCGACCGCTTGGGTGGTGAGCTTATCGCAGCCGGCGCCCATTCTTTCAAGAGCGAGATCTATCAGCTTAATGACTGGTATCAGCTTGAGCTGAAGGATCTTCACGTTCCCGTGTACAAGAACGTTGAAGTTACTGCAGATATGGTCAAAGAACGCAATCCCGATGCCGTAATAATCGCAATGGGCGCATCTCCGCTTATGCCCAAATCAATAAAAGGAATAGACAGCAGTAAAGCAGTTTCCGCGGTGGATGTATTAGAGGGCCACGCAAAACTCGGAGAAAATGTTGTTGTCATTGGCGGTGGTATGGTAGGCTGCGAGTCTGCGGTTGACTTTGCTATAGAAGGCAAGAAGGTTACTCTTGTTGAGGCACTTGATAATGTCCTCAGCAGTGAGTACGTTCCCATCCAGCACACCATGATGCTTAAAGACATGATGGAACAGTACAATGTTGATGTTAAGGCTGCTCATAAGCTCATTGAAATCAATGATGAAGGTGCGGTCGTTCAGCCCGTATACGGTGGCGAAGCCGTGACCGTTAAGGCCGATACCGTGGTCCTTGCAATTGGCCTCAAGCCCAATGCTTCGCTTGC
>CAZQSP010000152.1:0-2269 GCA_964596085.1 uncultured Oscillospiraceae bacterium | reverse complement strand
TAAAGACAGACTCGAGAACCAGAGCAAGACGGGGTGTGATTCACACGCCGCACGGAGACATTCAGACACCGGTTTTCATGCCTGTGGGAACGCAGGCGACGGTTAAGGCCATGAGACCGGAGCAGGTGAAGGAGATGGGTGCGGAGATAATTCTCTCAAACACCTATCACCTTTATTTAAGACCCGGACACGAAATTGTCAAAGAGGCAGGAGGACTGCACCGTTTTATGAACTGGGACAGAGCCATGCTGACGGACAGCGGCGGATTTCAGGTGTTTTCCCTCGGAAAGCTTCGAAAGATAACGGAGGAGGGAGTTAAGTTCCGTTCGCACATAGACGGCTCGGCTCATATGATTTCACCGGAAAAATCTATTGAAATTCAAAATGCACTCGGTGCGGACATCATCATGGCTTTCGATGAATGTGCACCGTATCCTGCGGACAGGAGATATGTCAAGGATTCACTTGAACGCACCACGAGATGGCTCAAACGCTGCAAGGACTATCATCAGGATTGGGAAAGACAGTCGCTTTTCGGAATCATGCAGGGCGGAATGTATAAGGATCTGCGAAAGGAAAGTGCAAAGGCGGTTGTTGATATGGACCTTCCGGGTTACTCGATAGGAGGACTTTCCGTCGGAGAGCCTAAGGAAATGTTCATAGATATGCTTGATGACTGTGTGGAGCTGCTGCCAAAGGAAAAGCCTCGCTACAATATGGGAGTCGGAAGTCCTGACTATCTTTTTGAAAGTGTGGAGCGAGGAATAGATATGGCAGACTGCGTTTTGCCTACGAGAATCGCAAGACACGGACTTGCAATGACCTCACACGGCAGGGTCAACATCAAAAATGCCAAGTACGAAAGAGACTGGGAGCCGCTTGACAGCGAGTGCGATTGCTATACCTGCAGAAATTATTCAAAAGCATATCTCAGACATCTGTACAAAGCCGACGAGATGCTTTCTGCCATGCTGCTGTCAAATCACAATCTTCACTTCCTTGTGAATATGATGAAGAATATCAGAACAGCAATCGAAGAAGATAGATTTTTAGAATACAAGAAGGAGTTTTATGACAAGTATGGCAGATTTTAGACGAGAGCTTTGCCCGCACAGCGAGTTTTGCGGCGGCTGCATATATCAAGGAGTTTCTTATGAGGAACAGCTTGCCGAGAAAGAAGGACAGGTACACGAGCTTTTGAGCACGAAAAAGGTAAAGCCAGAAAGGCTTGATGCCATAGAGGGCTGCCCGGGGCAGTATTCATACAGAAACAAGATGGAGTATACCTTCGGTGATTTTGTAAAGGATGGAGAAACCACTCTCGGCATGCACAGAAAGAAAAACTTTATGTCGATTGTGACAGTCGATAAATGCCAGCTTGTAGATGAAGATTTCAATTTGATTCTCAGAGCGGTGCTGGATTTCGTAAATGAGAAGGAATATCCGTTTTATCATAAAAAAACACATCTGGGAATGATGCGTAATCTGATTATACGAAAGGGTGTACGCACGAAGGAGCTGCTGGTGAATATAGTGACGAGCTCGGAGGACGGCTTTGACGAGGCGGCATTTACGGAAATGCTGCTCGGACTCAAGCTCGAAAACAGCATAGTCGGTATTCTTCGCACTGTAAACGACAATATTGCGGATGCTGTAAACTGCGAGGAGCTAAAGCTGCTTTGGGGCAGGGAATACTATATGGAAAAAATCCTCGGTCTTGACTTCAAGGTAAGTGCTTTTTCGTTTTTCCAGACCAATGTTGAGGCGGTCGAGAGGCTTTATACCGAGGCACTTGCGCTTGTGGATTCGTTCGAGGGCAAGTCTGTTTTCGACCTTTATTGCGGTACGGGAACCATCTCGCAGGTTTTGGCTCTCAAGGCAAGGAGCGTTTTGGGAATCGAGCTTGTTGAAGAGGCTGTCGAGGCAGCACGAGAGAACGCAAGGCTGAACGGACTCGAAAACTGCAGCTTTATTGCCGGTGATGTATTCGAGGTTCTTAAGACGGTCGAAGAAAAGCCCGATGTTATAGTCGTGGATCCGCCACGTGTCGGAATACAGCCGAAAGCACTCGACAAGATAATAGAATACGGAGTTTCCGAAATCGTGTATATCTCCTGCAATCCAAAGACGATGGCAGACAATCTGAAATATGCCGAATACTACGGATACGAATGCAAATACCTCAAGCCGTTCGATAACTTCCCGATGACAAAGCATATCGAGAGCATCGCACTGCTGTCAAGGAAAGAGAAATAATAGGCTGAAAAGT
>CAZQSP010000151.1:0-2283 GCA_964596085.1 uncultured Oscillospiraceae bacterium | reverse complement strand
GATATATATTATTCGTTTTTATATTCTTTTATTTTACCGTTTTCGACATAAAATACCTTACCGTCTGTCAGTTTTTCCTTGAGGATGTCCGGTATTTCTGTGGTTGTGATAAATAGCTGTGTTTCGGACAAGCTTTTTATAAGGAACTCCTGCCTTTCCAGATCAAGCTCACTCATTACATCATCAAGCAGCAGTATAGGTGTTTCTCCGCTTTCTTCCTTAATTATGCTTGTTTCCGCAAGCTTAAGCGAAAGTGCAGCCGTTCTTTGTTGACCTTGAGAACCGAAGCTTCTGGCATTTATGTCATTTATAAAAAATTCTATATCATCCTTATGAGGTCCTCTTGTTGTTGTTCGTTGTCTGATATCATTT
Organism: uncultured Oscillospiraceae bacterium; assembly: GCA_964596085.1. Taxonomy (GTDB): domain Bacteria; phylum Bacillota; class Clostridia; order Peptostreptococcales; family Anaerovoracaceae; genus CAG-238. The sequence continues at coordinate 1,911 of CAZQSP010000151.1, read as the reverse complement.
TCAAATGATTTTTTCAGAGTAGAATAAAAAATTTCCTCTTGAATTTTTTTGTCGTCGGAAAGCTCGAGATTGGGAGAGTAGTTTATTTTGAGATTTTCTCGCCCGTTGCTTATTCCGGAATGTATATTACTGCTAATTATAGATAGTTTTTTTATAAATTCTTTTCTGTATTCCGTTATTGCCGCTCCGTGCCTTGCAAGCTGCATATCCCACACATCCAATATTGATTTATCTGTTTCATATTCCTTTAGGTACGCGTTTCGCTGCATCAATATCCTTTTATATTTTGCTAGATTATCATAATATGCAGGTTTTATTTGGCATAGCTCTCTATCAATAAATTTTCTTCTTTTTTCAGGCTCATCCTTTACCAGCTTTAAGTCCTCAGGTGAAAAAATAACCAGATAAATATTTTTCAAAAGCTCAGATGCTTTTCTTATTTTTACACCATCAACCTTGGCAAACTTGTTTTTATTTTTGCTCATTATTATTTCTACAGAGCCTTCTGTGTATTCTTTTTCTGTTTCTGTTTTTATTTTGGCATAATCACAACCGAATTTTATAAGCTCAGTATCCCTGCTTGTTCTGAAGGATCTTCCTATTGAAGAAACATAAACAGCCTCGATTAAATTTGTTTTACCCTGCGCATTCTTACCTATAATTAAATTTAGTCTGCTATCAAAATCAAGAGTAAGCTCACCGTAGTTTCTGAAATTATTAAGCTCTATTCTTTTTATATACATTTTAGTTATCTGTGATTCTTACAGGCATAATGAGATATTCGTAAGTGTTGCCTGATATAGGTTTTATTATGAACGGGTTTATTCTTGTATTGAACTGCATTTCTATTTCTTTGTCTTCAACTGCTTTTAGGGCATCTATCATATATTTTGAATTGAAGCCTATTGTCAGATCCTCACCCTCTTTAGATATTATAATCTCTTCTTTTACTTTACCTTCCTCTGATTTTGATGTTATTTCGAGATTATTATCTTTTATTTCAAGCTTTATAAGATTATTTTTTCCGACCTTTGCAAGCAATGAAGCTCTCTCTATTCCCTCCAGAAAATCATCCTTGTTTAATACGACTCTGCATTTGCTTTCCTTTGGCAGTATCATTTCATAATCAACAAACTCTCCCTCAAGAAGTCTGAGCACAACCTTTGTATCATCTATTATGAAAATTGCTCTTTTTTCGTTTATATAAAGGTCAACATCCTCGCTTGTATCATCGTTTTCTGATAATATCTTGTTAATTTCATTCAAATTTTTTGCAGGTATTATTATTTTCTGTTCCCTTGCATTTATGATATTTTCTCTTGTAACAGCCATTCTGAAGCCGTCAAGCGCTACCATATTGAGTGCCTTTTCCTTCATCTCGATAAGCACGCCTGTTATAACACCGCGCGCTTCATCTATACTTGCTGCAAAGGCTGTCTTTCTTATCATTTCCTTTAGTATTTCTCTGTCAAATTCGATTCTTTCGTTTTTTTCGATTTCTGCATTTATATTTGGAAATTCATCTGCCGGCATACCTACAATACTGAATTCAGAGCTTGCACATTTTATGATTATATTTTCATCGAGCTTTTCTATAGCTACCGGGGCCTGTGGAAGCTTTCTTATGATATCAGAAAACAGCTTTGCCTGAACAACAGTTTCACCTGCCTCATATTCTTCTACATCAAGCTTTTTTTCTATGCTAAGATCCAAGTCAGAGGCTCCCATTATTAAATCTCCATCGTCTGTAACCTTTAGCAAAATTCCTTTAAGAATCGGAATTGTGGTTCTTGTGGTTACTGCCTTTGAAACGGTATTTAGTGCTTTTGCCAAATTTTGCTGATCACAGATAAATCTCATAATAACCTCCTATATAAATAGTTATATTTATTTTAGTAATAGTAGTAGTAG
>CAZQSP010000150.1:0-2288 GCA_964596085.1 uncultured Oscillospiraceae bacterium | reverse complement strand
CATGCATTTGACTACCGATTCCGTGTCCGACGAAGTCACGAATCACTCCGTAGCCCTCGCTCTCCACGGTCTCTTGAATTGCATGGGAGATATCCTGCAGTCTGTTCCCGGGCTTTGCATATGCTATGCCGTTCCAAAACGCTCTTTCCGCAGTCTCTATGAGCTGCCTTGCCTCGGGGCTGACCTCTCCGACCGGATAGGTTCTCGCCGCATCAGCCATATAGCCCTTGTACTCTACAACCAAGTCACAGCTTACGATGTCCCCCTCGCGCAGATGACGTTTTTTGCTCGGAATCCCGTGCACGACCTCGTCATTTATGGAAACACATACGCTTGCAGGATAGCCGCAGTAGCCTTTTTCAGCCGCCGTCATCCCGTTTTCGCGTACTGTTTTTTCAACAAAACGATCGATTTCCAGCGTGGACAGTCCCGGCCTTATTATCTCGCCCAGCTCTCTTAGAATCTGAGCGCAAACCCGTCCTGCCTCACGCATATAATCCAATTCCTGTTTTGACTTGATGATGATCATTATTATTCACCCAAAGCTTTTACGATGTCAGCAAATACATTGTCTAATCCGGTAGCCCCGTCGATATGTGCAATGTTTCCTGCTTTTTCATAGTACTCGATGAGAGGCATTGTCTGCGATTCATAAACATCAATTCTGTTGGTAACAGTCTCCAAATTGTCGTCTGCTCTTTGAATCAGCTCGCCGCCGCAGAAGTCACATATTCCTTCTTTCTTTGGCGGAATGTTCACAACATGGAAGCTTGCGCCGCAAGCCTTGCAAACACGTCTCCCCGTCAGTCTGGTGATCAACTCATCCTTTTCAACTGCAATATCCAAAACCGTGTCAATCTTGGAATTATGAGCAGTCAGAAATTCATCCAGCTTCTCTGCCTGATATACCGTTCTCGGGAAACCGTCGAGTAAAAAGCCGTTCTTGCAGTCATCCTCAAGGAGTCTTGTCGTGGCGATTTCGATAACCAAATCGTCCGGAACAAGCTCGCCCTTGTTCATATATTCCTGCGCCTTCTTGCCCAGCTCAGTTCCTTTTTTGATGTTTTCTCTAAAGATGTCACCGGTTGAAATGTGCGGAATATTGTATTTTTCAACGATTTTTACCGCCTGTGTTCCTTTTCCGGCTCCGGGAGGTCCCAATAAAATAGTTCTAAGCATTCTTACTCATCTCCCTCTTTATTTCAAGAAACCCTGGTAGTTTCTCATAAGCATCTGGTTTTCAAGCTGTCTTACCGTATCAAGCGCAACGCCGACAGCGATAAGAAGTGATGTTCCGCCGAAGTGGATTCCCTTGAGTGTAGGAACCAAAACTCCCAAAATCGTAGGTAATGTTGCAATCAATGCAAGGAAAATTGCTCCGACAATAGTTATTCTTGACATAACCTTGTTCAAATAATCCTCTGTGGCCTTACCCGGTCTGATTCCGGGAATAAAGCCGCCGTTAGCCTTCATATTATTGGCAACCTCGTTCGGGTTAAAGGTAATACCCGTATAGAAGTATGTGAAGAATATGATAAGGATAACATTGAGTATTCCGTATACCCACACACCCGGGTTGCCGGACGGTGACAGCCACTTGGTAACCCAAAGGCTGAATGCATTGTCGGCTGACATAAAGTATGTGATGGTCAACGGGAACTGCAAAATCGACAGTGCAAAGATGATAGGAATAACACCTGACTGGTTAACCTTGATAGGAATGTGTGTTGACTGTCCGCCGTACATTTTTCTGCCTACCACTCTCTTTGCATACTGTACCGGTATTCTTCTCTGACCCTCTTGAATGAGGACAACGCCTGCAGTTACAAGCACAGCAGCGATTACGAAAAGAAGCAGGGTTACAAGCGAGATACCGCCGTCTCCGTAGGAGGTTGCGATGGTTCTGATTCCGCTTGGGATTCTTGCAACGATACCGCCGAAAATCAGAAGGGATATACCGTTTCCTATTCCTCTTTCATTGATCTGCTCGCCGAGCCACATAAGGAATGCAGTTCCGGCTGTCAGTACCAATACTACTACGATGATGGAAAATGCGCTTTTGTCTACAACTGCTCTTCTGAACAAACCAACCGTAAGTCCGATCGCCTGTATCAATGCCAGAACTACAGTCATATAACGAGTGATCTGCGCCATTTTCTTTCTTCCTTCCATACCTTCCTTCGCAAGTCTCTCGAAATACGGGAAAGCTATGGTAAGAAGCTGTACGATGATGGATGCAGTGATGTATGGTGTAATACTCAATGCAAATATCGTGAAGTTACTGAAAG
>CAZQSP010000149.1:0-2305 GCA_964596085.1 uncultured Oscillospiraceae bacterium | reverse complement strand
ACCAAAGCCTGAACCTCTGCCTTGTAAGCAAGGTACTTAGGCATATCATCGTCAGCGCCTGTTGCTACATCTTCAAGCTTTTCTGCAAGTGCTTCTGCAGCATCTGCGATTTCCTTTGCAAGCAGTTCGTTAAGCTTATCATATCTTTGTGCTAATTTATCCTTGCTTAATTGAATTTCCTCAGCACCTGCAAGATCAATATATGCTACGTATGCATCGTATGCAGCCTTAACCGCATCCTTATCAGCAACTGTAAGCTTGTTTGTTGCAGGAAGTGCGTTGATCTGCTTTTCTACAGCCTTCTTCATATCCTTGAGCTCGTCATCGGATTTAGCGCCTGTTACGAGAGCCTGTGCTTCTGCGTATGCAGCCTTAACACCCTCAACTGTAGTTGCAGCATCAATCAACTCAGCACCCTTACCTGCAAGTACGCCAGTTGCAAATGCCTTGCTGTAATCATCTTCGTCATCTAACAGACCTTTAGTCTGTGCAATGAAACCATCTAATGCGTTTTTGTATGCTGTCTTAGCCTTTTCAACATCTGTTTCGTCGTCCTTCTTGAGAAGCTTGCCAAAGTCCTCAGCAGCCTTCTTCATGATGGAGTCGATTTCGTCATAGGACTGAGCTGCGTTTAATGCATCGATAGTATCGCCTGCGATATCATCCCAATCCTCGCCTTGTGAAGTAGCATATGTACTCTTCAAATATACGAGATCAGCTTCAGGGGTCTTGTCAGCGCCAACCTTTACTTCGGTTGTAGGAGTACCCTTGGCAAGTCCGCCATCGTAAAGCTTTTCAGCAGCATCGTTAACTGCCTCTTCGAACTTATCGTATGCCTGTTTAGCTTCTTCGCGCACTAAATTACTTAAGCCCTTGAGATTATCTGCCACTTCATTTGCACCGTCTATGATGTACTCTTCAGGAGTTCTGAATCCAGCCTTGAGATCCTTATATACGTACTCCTCAGCAGCCTTAACTGCTTCGTCTACCTTAGCATCGTCATACTTCTTAACACCGAATGCATATCTTGCCTTCATCTTTTCGCCGTATTTAACTACATCAGCATAAGTGTCAGCAGCATCCATAGCGTTCTTTAATGTTGTTAAGAATACAGTCTCGTCTGCAGCATCGTATAATTCTGCAACACAATCTTCTGCAGGCTTGGTCTTAGTCTCGTTTGCCTTTGCATATGCTTCTGCGGCCTTTCTCGAATCGTCGATAGCCTTCTTCATAGCATTGTAAACAGCCATACCCTCTGTTCTGGTTACACTTGCGATATCCTTGATTGCAACTCCGAACAGCTCACCTTCATTTGAAGTGTCCGTCTTGCCTTCCCAGAATTCTTTCCAAACGCCTGTTTTGCAGGTAGAAGCCCAGATTTCAGTGTCATCAGCAGAAGTAAAGTCAGCCATGTTAGGAAGGGAAGCATATCCTGCTTCAATATAAGCATTTAATGCTGTCTCTAAGGTTGCAGCTGCTCCGATTTCGCCAAACGCTTCATCGTCCAATGTATCAATAGGGTCAAACTGTGTATTGAAGTCAACATATGCTTGTTCATATGCAGCAAGCTTATCTGCATCTGTTGTGGCAGAAGTAAGTTTACCTGCCTTGATATCAGCGATTGCAGCCTTCAAATCATCAGCTAAAGCGGAAACTGCCTCAGCAGCAGTAACCTTTGTGCCGTCAGTAGCACCGATTGTACCGATTGCAGCTACTGTGCTCGGTTCCGTGTATGTGTAATCCTTGTCAGTTGAGTTATACTTGCTGAGATCTACATCTGCCTTAGCCAGTATAGCAGCCTCTGTCAGAGGAAGCTGCGCTTTATTCAGTTCATCTGCCTTAGCTTCTAATGCAGTTTTCATTGCGCTTCTTGTTGCAAGCGCTTCAAGATCCATTGCAGCAACACCATCTGTAGCCTCAACAAGATCCTCTACCTGTGTTTCAAGTAAGTCCTTGGCAGGAGCCGTGGATAAAGTTGCATCAGCATCCATAGCACCAAGATACTTGTTTATTGCAACATCCATTGCTTCTTCAGCATCCTCGATAACAGCATCAGCAGCTGCTTCATATGCAGCCTTCATATAGCCATCAATAATGCCGTCAGCTACTCCTGCGAATCCTTCTTGGTTGTAAGCGTAGTCATTTACAGCCTGGCTCTTTGCACTTTCTAAAGCAGACATAATGTTTGCTTTTTGTGTTTCGAGTGCTTTACTATAATCGTCATATGTATACGTAGCTGCGAAAGCACTTCCGAAGCTGAAAGTAAACATAACAGCGATTGCCAAAAGCACTGTTAATACTTTTT
>CAZQSP010000148.1:0-2307 GCA_964596085.1 uncultured Oscillospiraceae bacterium | reverse complement strand
TCGCAACTGTACACGGCGGCGGATTTACAGGTCAGGCAGGTGCACTCAGACACGGTATCTCCAGAGCACTTTGCGTAGCTGACAGAGAGGCTTACAGAGCTTCCTTGAAAGCAGCGGGATTCTTGACAAGAGACTCCAGAATGAAGGAGAGAAAGAAATACGGACTCAAGAAAGCAAGAAGAGCGAGCCAGTTCTCAAAGCGTTAGTCCGCATATCTTCAAGGTTTTTTCGGCTTTGCGAAAAAACCATGCACAAGCTTATACAGACTTTTCAGGGGTGCTGTCCGATACGGGCGGCATCCTTTTTTCTGTGCCTTGTGCAAACATAAATTCGGGCTTTGCCTTTTTGCGTGAATTGTACTATACTTGAGAGAGAGTAAAATGCAGAGAGGCCCAGGGAATTTTTGCATAAGTTGACGAAGGAGAGACAAAAATGAAAATCAGACATTCAGAAACAAAAGATTTGGAAAGAATAATGGAGATATATGCTCAGGCGAGGGAGTTTATGGCTGCGCACGGCAATCCTAAGCAGTGGGGGCAGAGCAAGTGGCCGCCGCAGGAGGTGATAGAGGATGACATACGCCTGGGTATGGGCTATGTCTGCGAGGAAGCTGATCGAGTAATCGCAGTTTTCTGCTATATGTACGGCAGGGACATAGATCCGACATACAGAAGGATAGAGGACGGAGCGTGGACGAATGACGAAGCATATGCTGTGGTTCACCGTTTGGCGAGTGACGGCTCTGTCAGGGGCGCAGGTACATTTTGTCTGAATTGGGCGTACGAACAATCAGGACATTTGCGCATTGATACACATGGTGACAACCGGGTAATGCAGAATCTGCTTGCAAAGCTCGGCTTTGAGAGACGAGGAATCATCTATGTGAAAGAGGATAATGACCCTCGAATTGCATACGAAAAGCTTTGAAAAGACTTAGGTGCAGGCATATATCCTGCTTCCCACGCGAAGCTAGAGCCGCCTGATGCTTATTTCGCCTGAGGTGAGTGTCTGCATTTGACGTGAAAAGCGACCCTCGAGGAATTCCACAACCAAACCGCCGTTATCATCAATGTCGATAGCCCTGGCGCGGATACCTTCATGCAGTCTATCACTGCTGCGACCCAGCTCCGCAGCAATCGACGGGTTAAAAACCAGTATTTGCTCGCCCAATATCAATGAACGCTTTTTATATTCTCGAAGTATATTTTCTCTGTTAAAATTATTCAACATATCAAAAAAGTGATTTACGATTGCTGCAATCAGAGCATTTCTGTCAAAGGCTTTTTCTGCAAGAGGCGAGAGACAGGCAACGATATCCCTAAGTGAATCGGGCAATTCGGTTTCAAAGCAGTTTACGCCGATGCCGACAATTATCCTTTGGATACGCCCGGTTTCAAAATTGCTTTCTGCCTCGGTAAGAATCCCGACGAGCTTTCTGTTTTCGAGGTAAATATCGTTGACCCATTTGATTTTGGGATGCAGGCCTGTGATATCCTCAATCGCAAGGCAAACGGCGACAGCGGAAAGTGTAGTGATGAAAAGTGAACGGTTTAGGTCAAACTCAGGACTGAAGGCAAGACTCATATATATTCCCTTGTCGGCAGGGGAATAGAAGCTGCGACCCAGCCGTCCGCGTCCGTCCGTCTGTTCGGCGGCAATTACAAGCTGCGTAACGTCCGCAGGAGCTATTGCCTTGGCATAATTGTTGGTAGAATCGACCTTGTCAAGCAAATGTACGTTGCAGGGATATTTGATATTTGAGAGTAAAAAATCCTTGCTGATTATATCGCGACATTCGTTGAGCCTATATCCGATACCTTGAATACTTTCTATGGCATAGCCCTGCTTCTGCAGTGCTTTTGCCGCCTTCCATATGGAGTTTCTGCTTATACCGAGCCTATTTGCCAACACCTGCCCGGACACATAGCTTCCGTGCTGTTCGTTCAGAATAGAAATTAAATCGCCTTTTGTTGACATATCGACTACACTCCTTTGTTCAAACTCTTTTTTGCCGCAAATCACCGCACAAATTGATAAGTCTCGACAGAATAAGTATATAACAGACAGAACGCCAAGTCAACCGACAATCTCGGCAGGGTGACAGAGGCAAAAATCTGTTAATTTCAAGTCGCAGAAGGATTTTCACAAGGATTTCACTTTATATTGTAGGAAAGAAATGTTATAATATATCGGATATGACAGTAGAATAAGAAAGGGCTTCTATTTTATATGTACAAGATTATTGCAATAGCTGTATGTATTTGTTTCTCTGCGTATTTTTCGGCATCGGAGACTGCATTTACATCG
>CAZQSP010000147.1:0-2321 GCA_964596085.1 uncultured Oscillospiraceae bacterium | reverse complement strand
AATCTCATTCCTGTGAATGCCATAACCATATTGTGCTTGTTGCAGGCCTCTATCACATTGTCATCTCGTACCGAACCGCCCGGCTGTGCGACATACGAAACGCCGCTCTTGGCTGCTCTTTCGATATTGTCGCCGAACGGGAAGAAAGCATCCGAAGCGAGGCAGACCCCGGAAAGCGAAGCAAGATATTCTCTCTGCTCTGCTCTCGAAAAGGCTTCAGGCTTTTCGCTAAACAAGCTTTCCCAGCAGCCGTCAGCAATGACCTCCTCCTGATCCTCCGACAGATAGACATCTATCGCATTGTCTCTGTCAGGTCGTCTGATTTCATCCTTGAAAGGCAGGCTCAGAACTCTCGGATGCTGACGAAGATGCCATTTGTCCGCCTTTTCGCCCGCAAGTCTGGTGCAGTGAATCCTCGACTGCTGACCTGCACCCACACCGATTGCCTGTCCGTCCTCGGCAAAGCATACGGAGTTGGACTGTGTATATTTGAGTGTGATAAGTGCTATGATTAGGTCGCGCTTTGCTTCCTCAGTCAGATTTTTGTTCTCGGTCACAATCTCCTCGAGCAGCCCTTTATTGATTTTGAAATTGTTTCTGCCCTGCTCGAAGGTGATACCGTATACCTGTTTATGCTCTGCCTCTGCCGGCACATAGCTCGTGTCGATTTTTATGATATTATATGCACCCTTTTTCTTCGCCTTGAGAATTGTGAGTGCTTCCTCGTCATAATCCGGTGCAATGATACCGTCGGAAACCTCTCTGGCGATGAGCCTTGCACAGGTTACATCACATTTGTCCGAGAGTGCTATCCAGTCGCCGAAGGAGCTCATACGGTCTGTTCCTCTGGCTCTTGCATATGCAGTCGCAATCGCTGACTCGTCAATCCCCTCTATATCATCGACAAACACAGCCTTTTTCAGCTCCGGACTCATCGGGTTTCCCACTGCCGCAGATGTAGGACTGACATGCTTGAAGGAGGTTGCCGCACACATGCCGAGTGCGTCCTTGATTTCTTTTACAAGCTGCCAGCTGTTAAGTGCATCGAGCAGATTGATATATCCCGGTCTGCCGTTCAGGATTTCCATAGGAATTTCGCTTCCGTCGTGCATATAAATCTTAGCCGGCTTCTGATTGGGATTGCACCCGTATTTCAGTTCATATTCTTTCAACTGCGTATCCTCCCTCTAAGCGTTTTTGTTTATCATCTTGCTTACAGCCTCGCCTGTTTCGAGGTCAATGTAGCGTACATATACGGAAATTCGGTTTTCCGGATTCAGATTTGCCCATATATCCGATATAAGCTCCTCTGCCGTATCCGGAACGCTCACTCTCCTCGGCTCACCTTGGAAGGTAGGCAGCGGATTGCCGTCGTGCTCGTAGGTGTGAATGAAATGCCCCAGTCCCGCAGCCGACGGAAATGCCCAGTGATATCTGGCGCAAGCCGAGCCCTGCTCGTCGATGCTCTTCAAAATGCTCATCTCATATGTAAAATCATCCTTATCGAAGCTTAGCATACCGCTGATCCTCGGTGTGAAATTCGGTGCATCCGGCTCAAACTCCCTCGTTTCGAGAGCCTCGCTGAATTTTGCACCCTTAGCTACATAATCGTAAATCGTATCCGTCTGATCTCCGTTCGTCACGATAAGATGATTATCTACGGCTCTTATAGGTGCATATATGATAAGCGAAGGATCCTCCACCTTTGATTCATCGAAAGGATAAATCATTACATCTCTGCCTTCTTCACGAAAGACTCTGTTTCTGGAGTTTTCACTTCTGCCCATGATAAAATATGCGATTGCCGCTTTCTTTGAGTCGGCAGTCTTACCGATTACGATTCCCCTCCCCACATAGGGATTGCCGGAAATAATCTCGCTCATTGTTTTGGAAGTATATATGCTCATAGTTCTCCTTTTACTCTATCTGTCGTTAACAATACTCTTGCAAAGCTGCTCCGCAGCCTGCGGCAGAATTATCCACTCAGCCTGCTCCATAACCCTCTTTTGGAGGCTTTCGGCTGTATCGCCTTCCTGAACCTCTACTGCCTTTTGCATGATTATCTGACCGCCGTCCGGAATCTCGTTCACAAAATGCACTGTCGCACCCGTGAGCTTGACGCCGTATTTGAGTGCCTCTTCATGCACTTTGAGTCCGTAAAAACCTTTTCCGCAAAATGACGGAATCAGCGACGGATGAATATTGATAATCCTGTCCTTGTATTTGTTCGTGAAATCACCGCTCAGTATGCTCATAAAGCCTGCCAGAATTATCAAATCAATCCTGTTTTCTTCAAGAAGCTCAAGAAGTCTTTCCTCGAA
>CAZQSP010000146.1:0-2327 GCA_964596085.1 uncultured Oscillospiraceae bacterium | reverse complement strand
ACGACAGGCAGCTTGCCTGCGGCATGGCTGAGATAATCAAGATGGCGGTGACACTTGATGCAGAGCTTTTTGAAAGACTGGAGGCTGCCGAGGATATTTATGAGACTTTGGACATAGAAAGCTTGATAGCGTCGGCACTGAGAATAAAGATAAATGTCACGGAGAATGACGAAAGGGAGACGGATCTGAGGCGTGTACTGAATTTTGGGCACACGCTCGGACACGGTATCGAGAGCAATACGGATTTTCTGCACGGCGAGGCGGTGGCGCTGGGAATGCTCCCTATGGCGGCAAGCGGACTCAGAGGACGGCTTGCTGCGGTTTTGAGAAAGGCAGGTCTGCCGACAAAGCTCGATGTATCGGCTCGCACTGCGGAGGCTGTAATCGAGACTGCGATGCACGACAAAAAAGCAGCAGGAGGACAGATCGTGACGGTGCAGGCAGATAATGCCGGCTCGTTCCGCTTTCGGGCCTGTACTGCGGGCGAGCTGAAAAAACTTTACGAGGAGGTATTCTGATGAGAAACACGTTCGGAAATGCATTGACGATAACGCTTTTCGGTGAAAGCCACGGGGCTGCGGTCGGAGCTGTGCTTGACGGGCTTGCGCCGGGAACGGTAATAGATGAAGAATATATTAAGGCGAGGATGGATAAGCGCAGGGCCTACGGAAAAATTTCGACTGCGAGGCAGGAGGCTGACGAGGTAGAAATACTGAGCGGCGTTTTTGAGGGTCGGGCTACGGGTACTCCCCTTACGCTTCTGATAAGAAATGCGGATGCACGCAGCGGAGCTTACTCCGAATTAAAAAACGTGGCAAGACCCTCTCATGCGGACTATACGGCAAATTGCAAATACGGCGGCTTTCAGGATTATCGGGGCGGCGGTCATTTTTCGGGCAGGATAACTGCGGCACTGGTTGCGGCGGGTGCGATAGTGCAGCACGAGCTCGAGGAAAAGGGAATATATATCGGAACGCATATAGCGAGCTGTCACGGTATAAATGACAGGGGCTTTGAGGGCTTGTGTCCTGCGGGACAGGAAAGCCTTAGGATGTCGCACGGTTTTGAGAACTTTAAAGATACACTTATGCGCGATATTGAGTATTTGAGAGATGAGAAATTCCCGGTTTTGGACAAGGCTGCGGCCGAAGCTATACGGACGGAAATCGAAAAGGCGGCAGGCGAGGGTGACAGCGTGGGCGGCATTTTGGAAACTGCGATCGCAGGACTTCCTGCGGGTCTGGGTGAGCCTTGGTTTGATACACTCGAGGGAATGCTGGCTCACATAGCGTTTTCGGTTCCTGCGGTCAAGGGCATAGAATTTGGTGCAGGCTTCGGCTTTGCGGAAATGAGGGGCTCTGAGGCAAACGATGCGTTCAGCTATGAAAACGGAGAGGTCGTTACGCTCACGAACAACAACGGCGGCATCAACGGCGGTATCAGCAACGGTATGCCTGTGGTTTTCAGAACTGCGGTCAAGCCGACACCGTCAATTTTCAAAGCACAGCAGACGATAGACCTTGCGGAGAAGAAGAATACGGAGCTGAGTCTCAAGGGCAGACATGACCCTGCGGTGATACACAGGGCGGCTGCGGTGATGGATGCTGTGACAGCACTTGCGGCAGCGGATATGCTGGCAATGCGTGCACAGAGTGCAGCGAGTGCAGGCAGCGGATTAAAGACGCTGTAGCTGCGGAGGAAGCAGGTCGTGCTGAGGTGGCTGTTAAAATATGTAAAAATTACGGAGAATAAAATGAAGATTTTGGTTATTAACGGGCCGAATCTCAATATGCTTGGGATTCGCGAGCCGGATAAATACGGAAACGAAAGCTACGATATGCTGGTTGATAAAATCAATAAGCACTGTGAGGACTATGGGGATGCCGAATGCGAGCTTTTTCAGTCCAATCACGAGGGTGCTTTGGTTGATCGCATACAGCAGGCATATTGGGACGGCACTGATGCGATAGTAATAAATCCGGGTGCATATACGCACACGAGCATAGCGATTTTGGATGCACTGAACGCGGTTAAAATCCCGACTGCCGAGGTTCATATATCGGATGTCTCAAAGCGTGAGGATTTCAGGCAGGTAAGCTATATCAGACAGGCGTGCTGTTTCACGGTCATGGGACACGGAACGGACGGATATCTTGAGGCTATGGATTTTTTGTACGAGCAGCATTGCAGAAATGCCGAGACGGCGGCTGCTGCCGATAGGGAGCAGGCGGAGGCGAAGCTATGAGGCTTAGAATCGAAAAGGGGAGAGCCTCGGGAGCCGTTCAGGCTCCGCCGTCGAAGAGCATGGCACACAGGCTGCTTATATG
>CAZQSP010000145.1:0-2338 GCA_964596085.1 uncultured Oscillospiraceae bacterium | reverse complement strand
CACAAGGATGTTACCGAACGTCTCCTTGAGCTGAATCCTGCGCTTGCCTGTGAGGTCAAGGATGTGCTCGAAAATAACAAGGCAGAGCGACATATTCGCGGCGGTATGGCTACGCGAGAAAAATATTTACATTCTCATAGCTAGCTATGGTAATTTATTGAATACTATGCTATACTGACTGTGTGAGGACTGTGCGAGTAAAGCCGAGAGGCTCGGATATTTTCTCAAGCAGCTACCGCCAAAGAAAACGAAAGGATATGATGTACATATGAAAAATTCCGGAATAATGAAATTTGTAACTTCCTTTGTCTATATTCTGTTTGGTCTTGCCTTGATGGCGTGGCCTCAAAGAGTCGAGGATGCTATCTGTACCATCTTGGCTGTATGCGTTATCGTCCTTGGTATCGCCAAGCTGATAGGCTACAGCATTGTCAAGGTAGAAAACAGGATAGCCGAGGACACAAACGGCTTTGCTGTCGGGGCAAGCCTTATTTTGCTCGGTATGTTCCTCTGGCTCAAGGGAACGGTAATTATAGCTTTGATTCCGTTCCTTCTCGGCTTTATGATTGCCTACAAGGGCTTGGAGGGCATCCAAAACGTGATCAATTTCAGAAAATTCGGCTACGGCACATACAAGACTGTTTTGGTTTCTTCCATAGTCATAACTCTGTTCGGCGTGCTTGTGATGATGAACCCGTTCTCTACCGCAAGGCTGCTTTTCTTTATGCTCGGACTGGGACTGTTCGTAAGCGGACTTTCGGATTTCATCTCTGACATATTCTTTACCGCTCAGCTCAAAAAGCATCGCGAAGGAATCGAAGCAGAAGCTGAAGCCGAAGCAAAAGAGGCGGAAGCAGACGAAGAAGCTGCGGCAGAATAGACGGGATCAAGGCTTTGGTCAAAATTTTATAGTATACGACGTGGGGCGAATCAGAAATCTGATTCGCCCCTGCTGTCTTTACGCGCTAAGTGTTTTTTGTCTATTTTTTCCAAAGGCCATGCAGATTGCAGTACTCATATACCGCTTCTACCTTGTCTCCGTCTGTCAATGCAAATACTGCTTCCGGTTTCTGCTCGGGACTGAGGTGCACAAGCTGATCTCCTTTTTGGGTTTGGAGCCAAATCCACTGAATATAATGCTCCGGAACCATAGGATGCTCAACACTTCCGATTTTCACATACACCTTGTTGTCCTTGACCTCGTATTCCGGCACGTGCTTTTCAACCGCCGCATCCACAGTTCCCGGTACCAGCTCCTGCATCTGCTCTCCGCAGCACACTACCGGCACTCCTGTCGACCTTACCAAATTGACGATATTTCCGCAATGCTTACATATATAGAATTTCTGTTCTCTCATTTTATTTTCCTCCGTATAAATTTATCAAGCTACGCTTCCTGCGCTCATTATCAGTAGTTTTCCTCGTGAAGCTCAAAATAGCTCTGCGGATGGTTACAGGTCGGGCATACATCCGGCGCCTGCTTTCCGACAACAATGTGTCCGCAGTTTCGGCACTCCCATACCTTGATCTCGCTCTTTTCAAATACCTCTGCGCTCTCTACGTTGTGAAGAAGTCTGCGATATCTTTCCTCGTGCTGCTTTTCGATTTCTCCTACCAGACGGAATTTTTCAGCAAGCTCCGGAAAGCCCTCTGCATCCGCTGTCTTTGCAAAATCCTCATACATATCAGTCCACTCGTAGTTTTCTCCCTCGGCCGCTGCCAAAAGGTTCTCGGCTGTGTCTCCCAGTCCGTTTAACTCCTTGAACCACAGCTTTGCGTGTTCCTTCTCGTTATCGGCCGTCTTGAGAAAAATTGCCGCAATCTGCTCAAATCCCTGCTTCTTTGCAACGGAAGCAAAATAGGTATACTTGTTTCTTGCCTGTGACTCTCCTGCAAATGCTGCTTCAAGATTCTTTTCTGTCATCGTTCCTGCATATTTTGATTGTTTGCTCATAATTTACTCTCCTTTATTGTTTTCAATTTTGTTATTTTTATTTACGCAGCCGCATAGCTGCTTATGCTATTTTTCGCTTTTTTTGCATTCGGAGCACAGGTGGCTTATCCGAAGATCATAAGCTTCTATCTGTTCGCCGAGCCTCTCCTGTATATCCGCTGTCAAATCCGGCAGGCAGAATATATCTGTAATCGCGCCGCAGCCTCTGCATATCATATGGTCGTGCCTCAAATTCTTGTCATATCTGTCGGCAAAGCCCGGCTGCGATATTCGCATCACCCTGCCGCTTTCCGCAAGAGTCTTCAGATTGTTGTATACGGTCGCCTGCACAATTTTGGGATTGCTTTTCTTCATCTCCATAAAAATCTGTTCAGCCGTCGGATG
>CAZQSP010000144.1:0-2410 GCA_964596085.1 uncultured Oscillospiraceae bacterium | reverse complement strand
GCAACCGAAAGCGAGAAAAACGCCTGTCCGAAGGCAAACACCCAAAGCTCAATGTTCAAAAGGCCCTTCGGGTTCAGGGTCAATATATATTTGTAGCCGTCGCCTGCTCCCGGCAGAAATGCAATGTATACAGCCAGTATCAAGAACAGTACGAAAAGCGCAGGCATCATCAGCTTGTTTGCTTTTTCGATGCCGCCGCCGATTCCCATTGCCATAATGGCAAGTGCTATGACCAGTCCGAATAGCTGCCATCCGCTGTTGCCGACGGAGAAAATACCGCCGTCAAGCATCATTGCAACCGCATCTCCGAGCCCTGCCGCCTCCGGCGCTGCGGCTGAGAAGGTGCCGACTATTGCATCCATATCGCTTCCCATAGCATACAGTCCGCCCGTTATTCCCATATAGCAGTATTTGAAAATCCAGCCCATAACAACCGTATAGCCTATAGCAAGTCCCATTGCTCCGATGACCGGCAGTGCGCCGATTGCCTCACCTATGCGACGGTTTCCGAAGCGACCTTCGGTGCATTTTCCGAAGGAGCCTACAGGGCCTGCCTGCCCCCAGCGGCCGAGCGCAAATTCCTCTATCATACCTGACGATGCAATCAGAACAACGAACACAATATATACTACGAAGAAGGTCATTCCTCCGTATTTAGACACCATAATCGGGAATCTCCAAATATTTCCCATACCAACTGCCGAGCCGATGCAGGCAATGATGAAGCCCGTCCGACTTCTGAAACGGTCTCTTTCCATATGTCTTCCTCTTTCCTTTTTATATTATATATATTATATGCAGCCACAAAGCAGCGGACTGCTCTTTTAGAATATTACATTTTTCGGGAATTGTCTACAAAAAAATCAGATCTGCGCAAAATGAGCTTTGGCGCAGCCCTCTCTTTATTTACTCCGCGCCGCTCTAAAAAGCTTTCATTTTTCCTTGAATTTGTTCTCAAAGAATACTATAATTTATTTAGCTTAAAGATGTTTTCCGGTCGCTTGTGCGAAGGGAGCTGTCTTGAGCAATTTTCTGTATATGTCAAAACCAGTAAGTAAAAGGAGATGTAATTATCATGTACAAGGAAGCCTTGAGACCGGTTTGGGCCGAAATCAATCTGTCCAACCTGGACTACAACATCAAGCAAATCAAGAATAAAATAGGCGATCGAGAGATGATAGGCGTTATCAAGGCCGATGCATACGGTCACGGCAGCGTAAAGGTCGCAGAGGTTCTCAGAGCGAACGGCTGCAAGGCATTTGCCATCGCTACACTTCAGGAGGCTATCACGCTCAGGGAGGCCGGTGCCAAGGAGGAGATCATCATGCTCGGGCTGACTCCCGATATGTATGCGGAGACGGTAGTCAAGTATGATATTACCCCTGTTGTTTGCAGCAGTCAAAACGCTTCTGCATTGGCTGCCGAGGCAAAAAAGGCAGGCAAAACCGTCAACGCTCTTATTGCCGTGGATACGGGCATGGGCAGAATCGGTTACCTTGCGGACGATCCTGTGTCCGCTGTTGCTGACATCAAAAAGATTGCGGCTCTGGAGAATTTCAAGCTCCAGGGTATCTTCTCTCATATGTCCACTGCCGATTCCTTTGACAAAACATATTCACACGGACAGGAGGCAAAATTCAACAAATTTTATGAGGCGCTCGTTGCCGCCGGAATTGATGTTCCGTTCAGAACACTCGCAAACAGTGCTTCTGTAATGGAGCTTCCGTCGGTTTACTTTGATGCTTGCCGCCCGGGAATCATCCTGTACGGCTGCTATCCGTCCGACGAGGTTGACATAAATGAGCTTTCAATCAAGCCCGTTATGTCCGTCAAGGCAAATATCGTCCACCTCAAGGACGTGCCTGCAGATTTCTCTGTCGGCTACGGTCGCAGGTTTGTCTCCAAGCGCCCGAGCAGGATTGCAACCATCGCACTTGGCTATGCCGACGGCTATCCGCGTCCTTATTCACAGAATGCAAAGGTCATCATCAACGGCACGGTCGCTCCTATAGCCGGCAACATCTGCATGGATCAGTGTATGATTGACGTTACCGACGTTCCTGACGTAAAGCTCGGTGACGAGGTGATAGTAATGGGCTCTGACGGTGTTCATTCCATCACTGCCGACTATATTGCCAAGGCAACCGGCACCATAAACTACGAAATATGCTGCGCCTTCGGTCAGAGGCTGCCCAAGGTATATGTAAAGTAGACGAACGTTCTGAGCGTTGCCGCAAGGCTTCTTATTTACAAGAAGCTTCGACAAAATTATTGACTTTATATACTCGAAAGAGTACTATAATATTATGTATGGCTTGTTAATTTTTCTACATTTTCAATGCATACGAATTTTCCAACACAAGATGTAATAGTAAACTTGAAAAAGGAGGCAAAAAAGTTATGAAAACCA
>CAZQSP010000143.1:0-2419 GCA_964596085.1 uncultured Oscillospiraceae bacterium | reverse complement strand
AATAAAGAAAATGAGTATGAGAGAAAGAGGTGCTTCAAATGAGTCGGATGCTTTTCTTAGCTTCCAACGATCCCCTTGGTACAGTACAGAATCCTCATTTCAGAAGGCTTTCCGTCAATGAAGCTCTTGAAATGGGTATTACAGATATTCCAGAACATATGCTGGCACCTGAATATGACCGGGATGAACCAGATGTCATCTTGTGGTCGGAAGTCAATATTGTGATTGATACCGAGAAAGGTATTTATGATGACGGAGGATTCGATGATGACTTCGAAATCTATGACATGGATGTAAGGCATGGCCCTGATGAGTCTTTGAAAGACTACCGGGTTGTTATCGAGTGTTCCCTGAATCCGGGGCGTGCTGAAAAGATCCTGGAATACATCAAAACACAGCTCGAACACACGGATGAGATTGAACTATGGAGCATCTGGCTTGGAGATTATGATCAGAAGATCTCCTGGTACGAGGCAAAGATCGATGAATTTACAGCCGAGGACCTGATGGAGATTGCTGACCTGCCCGTTAAGCAGCAGCCATTGAAGCACCATTGTGTGCGTATACGGAAGTAATGTGGTGAACGCTATGATTAACAAATCAATATTTGGCATTCCAGTTGAAATAGACGAAGCAGCAACAGCTCAGTGGTATTCTAAGCAGGAATCTTGGGGATGCGAATGCGCCGACTGCCGTAACTTCGTAGCACTTGCAAACCAAAAGAAGCTAGCTGAGCAGATACACTCCGTTTTGAGAGAACTGAATATCGATGCGGACAAAGCTACCTATGTATGTGAAATCATTCCGAAGGATGATGGACATCTATATCAGTTTAGCTACCGGATTTCAGGAAGAATTCTCAATGAGGATGATGCGAACAGTGCGACGGCAGAATGGGGCGAAATTCGGTGCTGCCATGAAATATATCCTTACGGAGCACCAGACTTCCCTACTCCGCACTTCGATTTGGAGTTTTGGGTCACGCTTCCTTGGGTTCTGGATGATTAATATTTTAACCAACACCAACATCATAAACAAAAATTGGCGATATCTTTCGATGGTATCGCCAATTTTCATTCTTTGATTGAAATATTATTGACTTTCTCGATAATCGAGAATATAATAAAGATACAAATACTCGATATTCGAGAATAGGAGGGATAAGCAGTGCCAAGAGCAAAATTTCATACCCTGACAGAGCAGATGTTTTATGTGATGCTGTGTCTCAAAAACGAATGTTATGGTATGGACATTCTGGATAGGGTTCCCGCCATGACTGGAAACCGTGTCAGTGTCGGCTCCGGTACACTGTATAATCTGCTGGAGCAGTTTCTCGCGGAAGGTTTTATCCGGGAAACGAAGGTTGAAGGACGCCGTCGCAGCTATATTCTCACCACCAAAGGCAGAGAGATGCTTGATAAGGAATACGAGAGGATCCAGGCCCAGGCTATGGATTACCGCCGCATCTTCGGAAAGGAGGAAGCATAATGAAGAACAGAAAACGGAAAATCATGCCATTTACCTTCTATGATCGAACTGGTATCGAACGAAAGTTGGAAACTCAGGCTGCAAAGGGTTGGTTGTTGGAAAAATGCTCTGCTGCCGGATGGATCTACCGGCGGATCGAGCCTGCTAAGATTCATTTTTCCGTGGTCTACTTCCCTGCCGCTGATGCCTTTGATCCCCACCCCAGCGAGAAACAAGTTCGTTTTCAGGAGTTCTGCGAGCATACAGGCTGGGAGCTGATCGCTTCCAATGCACAGATGCAGATCTTCTGTAATCGAAGAGAGAATCCTATTCCAATTGAGACTGACCCTGTTATTGAAGTTGAGAACATTCATAAGTCTGTGAAAAAGACCATGTTCCCTGCGTATTTTTCAAACCTGGTCCTTGGTGTTATGCAGATTGGTCTGGCGGCACAACGGTTTTCCTGGGATCCTCTGACAGAACTTCTGAGCCTACCGTCAATGCTGGCATCGGTATTCTGGTGTCTGAATGTGGTTTTCTGGACGATACTGCTAGGCCTGTATTTCCACTGGTACTATAAAGCCAAATCCGCTGCATTGGATGGCCATTTCCTTGAGACGAAAAGTACAGATGGATTCCAGATGCTGATGCTGACTACTACCACTCTTGCGTTGGTGTTTATGTACCTTTCCTTCGGTAGCTGGACCGTACTCCTGGTGGGGCTTCTGATGGTAGTCGGAATTTTGGGTTTGACTGCTGTTATGGTCTGGATGAGCAACCGTATGAAAAAGCGCAATGTCAGCGCAAAAACAAATCGCTTGATCACCTATGCTTTCGCCGTTGTGATGTCCCTGGTCTTGTGCGGTGGTGTCATTTGGCTTGTTGTCAGCGTTCGCATGGAGGAACATGATAAGACTGCCGAGGCGGAAACCTATGAATACAACGGCTGGAC
>CAZQSP010000142.1:0-2428 GCA_964596085.1 uncultured Oscillospiraceae bacterium | reverse complement strand
CACGGAGCTGTTTGAGCTGCTCGTATTCAGCCAAAATCTGCTCATACTCGAAGTCGGAAACCATGCTCTTTGCCGTGTCATTGAACAGTGCCGACCAGGTTTGCGAGCCGATATTTCCGGTATTGCTGATATCGTGCATCACCTGGAATTTGATAACTGCTTCAACAAGCTCAGGTGTATATGAGCGTTCTTCGCCGACCGCAGGTGTTGCGTACAGATAGCTGTAAATATTGTCGTTTTCCCTGTAATAGCCGAGCTCGTTCAAACGCCTTGCGACCGCCTGAATATACGGAATACGCGAGCTTCTGGCTTCGTCCGGGGTGAGGTAGTATTTGTAGCTGTCCGGATTGAGTGCGAAACGTATGCTGTAGCCGACCGCCTGCGGTGTGAAGTGATAAGTTGTCTTGGTTGAAAGTCTGTTTCCGCTTCCGGTGCTGTAAACACCGTCGAGCTTATAGCCTATGTCCGGCTTGGAATAAAGCGAAAAGCTATTGTTCTTATATGCCGTATCGAGCGTGAAATAAAAGCTTCCGTGTTCATCCGCTTCAAAGCTGCGGTTGCGCCCGTTCACATATATCGAAAGCCTTTTCATCGGGTTGTCCTGTGCTCTGACGTAGCTTAGCTTATAGCAGTTTGAAAGGTTCACGCTCGTGAGCCTGTTATTTTGCAGAAAAACTCTCTGGAGTACAGCTGAGTTAGATAAGTCTGCGCTTTCATATTCATTGTGGTGAGATGAGAACAGCGTCATCCTCGTAAATCCGGGAAGATAAAGCTCACCCGTAAAGCCCTTGTAGCTCCACTGAATTTGGGTGGTTTTGCCGCTTCCGTTCGTCATGAAGTGAGATTTGCTGCCGTCACCCCAGGTAGATGTATCATATGGTGAATATAAAGGATCCATAACCTGACCGTTGGTCTTGTATGTGTCCGCAACAGTCTGATTCAAAAATGCACGCAGTGTCGAAATTTCATATGGATCGTCGATGTATTTGCCGTAGCGGTAGTCGGGGTAGATATTCATATATACGTGGCTTGTGGCAATCTGCTCGTCGGTCGGGTCAAAATATGTGTAGTTTGTAAGTCCGGTATATGTCCACGCACCTGTAGTCTTGTTGTATTTGTTGGTGGTGCCGACAGTCGGATCGACGAAAATCCATTTGCCGTTTACATAGGATTCTGCCCACCAGTGGTCACGAACATCAATGTTGTCCTCGGTCAGCCAGTCGTTGGACGGAACCGCAAGGCGATGTCCGTATACGAAGCGAGTAGGTATACCCTGAGCACGGGCAAGAGCAAGATAAATTGCCGAAAAGCCCTGACAGGTAGTGTGAACGCGACCTGATACGCTGTTGGCACTGCTCAGTCCGTATTCGTGATTGTAAATATTGTCGTAAGGATCCGCATACTGATATGAGTGTGTGGAAAATGCAACCGAGTCGTAGTAGAAATTTGCGGCGGTGTATTCGTAAATTTTCAAAAGCTTTTCGTAGTTGTTTGCGGCACCTGCGGTGATGCGGTCGGAAACATTCTTGATGAAGTTCATCTTGCTTGATGTCATGGTCGCATATACATCGGTAGCCGGATTTCTGAGTACAAAGCGGATATCCTCAAGCGTGTTGTCAAGGTAGAGGTCTGTACTGTAAAGCTTGCCTATATCGCGAATGGAGTTGTTATAATTGATAACATCCCTGTACCGCAGAATTTTTACCCTGCCGTTTGTGACCTTGATTTCCATGTTCTTGTAAAGAACGCCGCTTGATTTGTAGTTATGAGCTTCGGCATCGGCAGCCGTTGCACATCTGCGAAGATATAAATTGTAGTAACCGTTAGGAACATCGAAGCGTTTCATGTCGAGGTAGTAGGTGAAGCCGTAAAGCTGTGTGCCGTCGCTTGCGGTGCTCAGCTTGGGTTCAACGAAGATATCGAGGTCGATGTCACCGCTGTTTTCTCCAACCTTATAAAGAGAAACCCTGAAGAGTGACGCTTCGAGGGGAGTTTTATAGATGATTTTCAGAACCGTATCCTCGGTGACATAGGCTCTGACATATTCCTTTTCAAAGTCGGTCGTTGACTTGAAGGTAGTGACCTGTGCGGGGCTGTTTACCTTGGAAAGCGCCGCAAATGCACTGTCTGCCGGCAGTGCTGTCACCATCAGCACCGCTGCAAGTGCGCTTGATAAAAATCTCAAAATCCTTTTTTTCATTTCAGTTCCTTTCGTCAAGTATATTCTATTGCCGCAGAGCTAAAAAAGCCCGCTGATGCTGTCAAGGACAGCTCGTGCGGAGGAATATGCGAACTGCAGATTGTAGCCGCCCGTATCGCCGTCGATATCCGACACTTCCCCTATAAAATAAAGCCCCGGATATTTTTTGCTCTGCATTTCGGCGGTATTGATATCATCGAGAGAGATACCGCCTGCGGTAGCCATCGC
>CAZQSP010000141.1:0-2465 GCA_964596085.1 uncultured Oscillospiraceae bacterium | reverse complement strand
TCGGAAGCCTGAAAAGTGATGCGATAGTAGTTGTAGACTCGGAAATCACCGTGCCCGAGGAGGTCGAGAAAAAGCATAAGGTATACAAGCTTCCGATTCTCGAGGGCGCGGCAGAGGTTATCAAAAACCATATGTCCGCAAACATAATTTCCGTCGGAGTTGTCAATGAGCTTCTTCATGCAGCAACACAGGAATCCGTGGAAGCAGCGGTGCTAAACCACGTACCTAAGGGAACAGAAGAAAGCAACCTCAAAGCACTTCACTACGGCGCACAGCTCGTAAGAGAAGCACAGGCAGAGGGATAGATATAGGAATAGGCAGGCAAAACGGCAGTCGATGGACTGCCGTTTTATGCGTAAGAGCCTCCCCTGCGAGCAAGGGGCGTTGGGGCGGTGGTGTCTACGCATATTTTTTGTGGAAAAACCACAAAAAACACAGATTTTCGATAAAAAAATACCAAAAAAAAGAAAAAGCCACTTGACTATTGCTAAAAAAGTGTTACAATAAAACTAAATAGGGGGGGGGTATGTCAAAAAAGACTATCTCCCAAGGGCTATAACAAAAGCTATCTGCCGCCTTTGGGCGAGTTTATGCGAGCAGGCTGCACAAACGGTGCAGCTATATATATATAATTTATGATGGGGCAGCCGAAGCCGACAAGGCATAGATGTAAACGATTCGGCGGCCTGCAAGGAGGAAAGTGATGAAACGAATCCCGCTATTATTTCTGATTACGGTAATGGTGTTTACGAGTGCCGTGCCGGCATTTGCAGACTCTGTGATACCTATGAATGCTGTGCTGTGGGCGGCCGAGGAGCCCGCAATAAGCTTCACGGTTTCGGAGAAAATCACAGCGTACAACTCATCTACCGATCCCGAAACGCTTACATATTCCACACTTGAAATAAAAAACAATGCATCACCTATGATGCTTGACAGCATCAGCGTAGCGGCATCCGAGCCGTGCACCCTGGTTTCCGACAGTGCGATAGACACGGCGGCAGCAAACAGCTTTTCGATGATTGCTTCCGTTGCTGCCAACGACAGTCAGGACATGGGAGCTGCTGCAGATAACATATTTACAACGAACAGAAGAATCGCAAGAAACGGAACCTTGAATGTAAGCTTTAGCGGCAAATACGTTGCAAGCGAGAATAAGCAGATTACAGGCGCAAATGTGACCCTGACCTTCTCAAAATTTGAACCGAATGCGTATATACTCCTGGAGTCAGATCAGCCGTTCACCATTTCGGCTGATATTAGGAATTGCCTTATTGCCATTATTGGCGATGACTGTAAATTTGTAAGCGCGACACCATTCAATGGCACTGCGAAATCAGGCTCATGCGGGCTCGGTGAAAATGTGATTTGCTTGTTCGGTGAAGTTGTTGAGCTGAATAGTCCTATTTCTATCGAGGGGAGCAATGTTAGCGTGTCGGGTAATCTGAGTAATTTTATGTTCAGTGGTAACAGAGGTGACGTGGCATATCCTTTGACTGGAATGTTTGAAGGGTGTACTGCACTTGTCGATGCACAGGATCTGGTGTTTCCTTACGTATGCGATTTTTATTGCTATAAAGCTATGTTCAAGGACTGTACCAATCTGAAGTATGCACCAAGGCTGCCTGCGGAGGAGCTTAAAGAAGGATGTTATAAAAGTATGTTTGAAAATTGTACCAGCTTGGAGACCATACCGGAGCTTCCTGCCACAACGTTTGCAGAAGACTGCTGTGATGATATGTTCAAAGGCTGCACGAAGCTGAAGCTCTCGACAACAAAAACGGGTGAGTATAAGAATGCGTATACACTTCCGACATCTAACAGAACCGATGCATTTGATAATATGTTTACAGGCACCGGCGGCACGTTTGGGGCAACGCCGACGGGAGGCACGACGTATTATACCTCGAACAGGGTGGTCAAATAGACCGGGTGATATATATTCGATTTTGCAAAACAAAGTGAAAGGAATGGCGACTTCAATGAAGAAGATTGTTTCTGTGCTGCTCTGTATTATGATAGCTGCAATGCTGCCGGTTGGCATATCGGCAGAAACCACGGTCGGGACAGCCTCGGCGAGCACGGCAGGTATGAATGAGGGCTCAATAACAGATGGCAACAATATAAATCTAAACGCTGTATTCAGTGCTACGACACTTGACCTTCTGATTACGGAGAGAATAAGCGTAAGCAACAGCAACAGCGAGGATCCGACGGAGCTTGTGTATACACCGCTGAATATACAAAACAAGATGGGGACGGGCAGGCTTGTAGTTGAAAAGCTTGAGCTCAAGCTTTCGGAAGATGCAGGATATACGCTTTCCGATGACACAAGTACAGGCTGGTCGACACTGTCCATAAGCGACAAAAAGCTGTCGATGCTCGTAAGCTGCGGCACCGATGTGAGCAGTCACGATATGAGCTCGCCGCTCACGCGCAGGCTCGAGCTTGCCAACAATGGCAGC
>CAZQSP010000140.1:0-2472 GCA_964596085.1 uncultured Oscillospiraceae bacterium | reverse complement strand
TCACATATTTCGGACCTGTGGACGGGCACGATATTCCGAAGCTTACAGAGGTTTTTGGCAGAGCCAAGAGCCTAGACGAGCCTGTAATTATCCATGTGATAACACAAAAGGGCAGAGGCTATAAAAATGCGGAAAAAGCACCCGGTAAATTCCACGGAATAGGGCCCTTCGACCCGGAAACGGGCGAGCTGCTGAGCAAACACGACAAGCCTACCTATTCCAAGCTTATGGGGGATTATCTTACCGAGCTTGCACGAAAGGATGACAGAATTGTCGCAATTACGGCAGCCATGGGCGAGGCGACGGGGCTCGGAGGCTTTGCTGCGGAATTTCCCGACAGATTTTTTGACGTGGGAATCGCAGAGCAGCACGCGGTAACCTTTGCGGCAGGTCTTGCAAGAGAGGGAATGAAACCCTTTGTGTGCATATATTCGTCGTTTTTGCAGAGAGC
Source organism: uncultured Oscillospiraceae bacterium (assembly GCA_964596085.1). Lineage (GTDB taxonomy): Bacteria > Bacillota > Clostridia > Peptostreptococcales > Anaerovoracaceae > CAG-238. Next base: position 2,021 of record CAZQSP010000140.1, on the reverse strand, counting down.
ATACGATCAGATACTACACGATGTATGTATGCAGAATTTACCCGTTACATTTATGATCGACAGAGCAGGAGTTGTTGGGGCGGACGGAGAAACACACCACGGCGTGTTTGACCTGAGCTATCTCAATCCTATGCCTAATATGAGTATTTTGGCACCGACATCGGATGTAAGGCTTAAAGAGTCTATGGATTATGCCATGGAGGCTTCTGACGGGCCTTGTGCCATTCGTTATCCTCGCGGCGAAGTAAGCCTTGAGCACGAGGGCAAGGTTCCGTCGCTGATGTATTACGGAAACGGAGTGCCGAAGGAGGACCGACAGCCTGAAAATTGCATAGAAATTCTCGGCGTGGGCAGGATGGCAGAAAGCGCAAGAGAGCTTTGCAGGCTTCTTGTAGATAAAGGAATATACGCACATTATCAAGATGTAAATATCATAAAACCTATAGAAAAATCCTTACGGTCGTTGGCACCGTTTAGAGGCAAGATTATAGTTACCGTCGAGGATAATGTCATCAAGGGCGGCTTCGGCGAAAGCCTCTGCTGTGCCTGCGGAAATAAATATAGGTTTATGTGCTTCGGCTGGCCGGACAGCTTTATCGAGCAGGGAAGCTTCGATGAGCTTGCGGACAAGTACGGGTTGACAGCAAAAAAGATGGCAGAAAGGATATGTGAGGAGCTTGAAAGAAAGGCTTGATGTTTTACTTGTTAAAAAGGGCTTTTACAGCTCTCGTGAGAGGGCAAAGGCTTCAATAATGGCAGGAATAGTATATGTTGACGGTCAAAAAAGCGACAAGGCAGGCAATATGGTCGATGAAAGCGCTGAAATCGTCGTTAGAGAGAATATATGTCCGTATGTGAGTCGAGGCGGTCTGAAGCTTGAAAAGTCGATGAAGCTTTGGCCCATCAGCTTGAACGATGCTGTATGTATGGATATAGGAGCTTCAACGGGCGGCTTTACCGACTGTATGCTGCAGAACGGAGCACGCAAGGTCTATGCGGTAGATGTGGGCTATGGACAGCTAGATTACAAGCTTAGAATAGATCCTCGTGTTGTAAACATGGAAAAATGCAATATTCGTTATTTGGATTTTTCGCTTATTGAGGATCCCATTGATTTTATCAGTATAGATGTGTCCTTTATCTCGCTCAAGCTGGTTTTTCCGGTTGCATCGCAGCTTTTGGGTTCGGACGGAACGCTGGTATGCCTGGTTAAACCTCAGTTTGAAGCCGGGCGAGAGCAGGTTGGCAAGAAAGGGATTGTAAGAGACAAAAGGGTTCATCAGGAAGTTATAAGGAATGTGATACAATACGGTACGGACAATAAGCTTTTTCCGATAGGGCTGACGTACAGTCCCGTGACCGGTGCAAAGGGAAATATAGAATACCTGCTGTATCTTACAAAAAAATCTGAGGCTGCCGATGTATTGTCGGCCGAGGATATTTCATCCATAGTTAACACCTCCCACGAGGAGTTAGAAAAATAAAGCAATAAAAGATGTAAAAAAGAAAAGAGGAGATTACAATGAAATTATCAAACAAGATCCAAGCTATGGAGCTTTCTCCTATCAGAAAGTTCGTCCCTTATGCCGATGCGGCAAAGGCAGCAGGAAAAAAGGTTTATGGCTTGAATATCGGTCAGCCTGACATCAAAACACCGAGAGCATTTTTCGATGCGGTAAAGAATTTTGATCAAGAGGTTCTCGCGTATGCAAATTCACAAGGCGAGAAATCGTTGGTTGAGGCTTTGGTGAGCTATTACAAAAGAATCGGCATAAGCTTTGAAAGCAAGGACATTTTGATTACCAACGGCGGTTCTGAGGCTTTATCCATGATTTTCACGGGTATTCTGGACGAGGGCGATGAGGTTATTATGGCTGAGCCATTCTACACCAACTACAAGACCTTTATCAAGGCTGCGGGCGGCGAGCTTGTTGCAATCCCGACAACAGCAGATGACGGTTATCAATATGCCGTAAGAGAAAAAATCGAGGGCGTAATCACTCCTAAGACAAAGGCTATCG
>CAZQSP010000139.1:0-2498 GCA_964596085.1 uncultured Oscillospiraceae bacterium | reverse complement strand
GCCTCAGTGCTTGCTGCTCACAAGGTCGATCTTCTGCTGGCATACGGCATCAACATCCGCCTTACGGTCGAGGAGGCTGTGCGGCTCGGAATCGAGGCGCTCTATTTTGATGAGCGTTCGGCACTTGAAAGCGAGCTTCGATGCCGCCTGAAGCCTGAGGATTTGATTCTGTTCAAGGCATCACACGCAGTCAACCTTGGAGCCTCAATCGACAGAATCTTCGGCACCGACATAAACGAAAGCTCAAGCATAGCACACAAGCAGTTCAGGCTTGAGGTCAGAGGCGATTTTGAATTTTATATTTTTGAGACCTCGGCATCCGTAAAAACCTATCTGGGAAGTGACGAGACGGTAGAAATCCCGGAATATATCGAGGCAGAGGTGCTCGACGAGCTTCACGAAACGACTTCTGTCAAAAGGCTTGCTGTTGAAAAGATTGGCAAAACGGCATTTAGAGATAATCAACACGTCCGTCGCCTTGTTCTGCCGCCGTCTGTCATCCGTATCCGTGATGGTGCCTTTAAGGGCTCGTCAATCAAATACTTTGAGGGCACGGACAAGCTGCTATCCATCGGCGATGAGGCATTTGCCGACTGCCCCGAGCTGGAAATTCTGAAAATAAGCCGCAATACGAGCGAAATCGGCAAAAAAGTACTGGAAAACAGCCCTAATGCGGTGTTACAATACAAGTAGTATTATTTATGTATTATTCAATCTGAAAGGAGCAGATCATGTCATTACACATAGCTGCCTCAAAGGGTCAAATTGCGGAAACGGTTTTGCTTCCGGGTGATCCCTTACGAGCTAAATTTATTGCAGAGAACTTTTTGGAGGATGCCGTTTTATATACCGACATACGCAATATGTACGGCTTTACCGGCAGATACAAGGGTGTGCCTGTCTCTGTTCAGGGCACCGGTATGGGTATGCCGTCAATGGGAATATACTCTTGGGAGCTTATGACCGAATACGCTGTTCAAAACCTTATCCGCATAGGAACTGCCGGAGCTTTTACCGAGGAGCTCAGGCTGGGAGATGTATTTGTGGCACTTGCCGCTTCCACCGACTCCAACTATCAGCACGCCTTTGATATTCCGGGGCAGTACAGCCCGAGCGCAAGCTGGGAGCTGATAAAAAAGCTTTTCTCCGCTTCAAATGAAACGGGAATCGCCTTTACGGCAGGCAATGTCGTTACCTGCGATGTCTTTTACGAATTTGGCGATTGGTGGAAAAAATGGGCTAAGATGGGTGTTGAGGCGGTCGAGATGGAAACAGCCGCACTCTATATGAACGCCGCATACAACAAGGTAAATGCGCTTTCTATCATCTCCATAAGCGATAACTTTGTTACAGGAGCCAAGAGCAGCGTAGAGGAAAGACAAAATTCCTTCACTAATATGATGAAGCTTGCTTTAGAAGCTGCAATAAAATAAATCAAACATCACAAGAATCCAAGGCAAGGAAGCAAAAGAAAGGAAACGAAATGATTGAGGTTCTAAACAAACAAGTAAATGACTGGGTGGCAGAATGCGCCGCCATGACAAAGCCCGATGAAATTGTTTGGATCGACGGAAGCAAGGAGCAGCTTGATGCGATACGCAAGCTCGCCGTGGAAAGCGGAGAAATGATAAAGCTCAATGAGGAAAAGCTTCCGGGCTGCTACTATTACCGCACCGACCCAAAGGATGTTGCCAGGGATGAAAAGCGCACAGTTATCTGTACTGCGGACGAAAAGGATGCAGGTCCTACCAACAACTGGGTACAAAAGGACGAGATGTATGCCAAAATGCGCAAGCTCTTTGACGGTTCTATGAAGGGTCGCACTATGTACGTCATCCCCTACTCTATGGGCGTTGTGGGAAGCAGGTTCTCCAAAATCGGTATTGAGATAAGCGATTCCATCTATGTTGTGCTGTCAATGGATATTATGACAAGAATCGGCGATCCGGTAATCGAGGAGCTCAACAAGGGCGCAGATTTTGTAAAATGTCTACATTCAAAGGCTGAGGTGGATGCAGAGAAAAAATATATCGCACAGTTCCCTGAGGAAAACACCATCTGGAGCATCAACTCCGCTTACGGCGGAAATGTTCTGCTCGGAAAAAAATGCTTTGCACTTCGTATCGGCTCGGTTTTGGGCAAGCGTGAGGGCTGGATGGCTGAGCATATGCTCATTTTGTGCGTGGAGGCTCCGAACGGCGAGAAAAAATATATATCCGCTGCCTTCCCGAGTGCCTGCGGCAAGACAAATTTGGCAATGATGATTCCGCCTGAGCATCTGCGCAAGCAGGGCTACAAGGTGTATACGCTCGGTGATGATATTGCGTGGCTGCGTGTCGGTGACGACGGCAGACTCTATGCAGTAAATCCTGAGAACGGCTTCTTTGGCGTGGCTCCGGGAACAAACTCCAAGACTAACAATAACGCACTGATGACCACAAAGAAGAATACAATCTACACAAATGTTGCCAGAAACCTCGATGACAATACCGTATGGT
>CAZQSP010000138.1:0-2505 GCA_964596085.1 uncultured Oscillospiraceae bacterium | reverse complement strand
GTGCAAACAGAGGCGCGAAGCGAGTTGCTGCGGTACACCTTTCGTTCAATATAATAGGAACCATCGTATTTTTAACGGGATTTTATGTAATAAATGCTGTTGTGGGCTTTGATTTTCTGGGAGATGTAGTCAGTCCTGCGGATGTAGCCGTAATACACAGTATGTTCAATGTGGGCTGTACGGCTATGCTATTGCCGTTCACAAGACAGCTCGAAAAGCTGGCGAATATGGTCGTAAGGGATATGCCGGAGGAAAAGAATCAGGACGAGACCCTGAACCTGCTTGAAGAAAGATTCCTCGAGACACCGGGAATTGCCGTTGCACAGTGCAGAACGGTTGCGGCAAAGATGGCAGAGCACGCAAGAGAATGTATTTTTGCGGCTATGAATTTGGTATATGAGTTTGACAGAAGCAAATGCGACTACGTATATAGCCTTGAGGAAAAGGGTGACAGATATGAGGATGCACTCGGAGAATACATAGTCAAGCTCTCGGCACTGGATGTAAGTGAGGAGGACGGAAAGACCCTCACGATGATACTGCACAATATAGGCGATTTGGAGCGTATTACCGACCACGCAAGAAATATTGCGGAGACGGCAGAGGAGCTGAACAACAAGGGACTCAAGTTTTCCGCTGCAGCACAGGCTGAGCTTGCCGTATTCATATCAGCGGTCAGAGAGGTAGTTGAACTGTCGACAGAAGCCTTTAAGGAAAACGATGTAGTGACAGCATCCCGTGTTGAGCCCTTGGAGGATGTTATAGATGCTATTCATGCGGAGGTAAAATCAAGACATATAAGCCGACTCAAGGACGGCAGCTGCACCATAGAGCTTGGCTTCATTCTTTCGGATCTGGGAACAAATCTGGAGCGTGTTGCAGACCATTGCTCAAACCTTGCAGTGTGCGTTATCGAGACGGAAAAGGGTAATTTTGATATGCATCACTACTTGGATGATCTGAAAATATACGGTCACAATGATTTTGATGAAAGAGCGCACGAGTACGAACGCAAGTATGCATTGCCAAGGTAGCATATGAGACGGCAGCCTGCTTCCTGCGGCAGCCTGCTTCCTGCGGCAGCAAGCTGCTTTGATCTGAAAATTGTATGCGCACTATAGTGAAAAAAGGCTGAAAAGCCTTTTTTTCGTGAGCACTTTGTGTTAGAATAAAAGTATTGGCTAAGGCAACAGAAAAAAATAAGGTAGGTAATAAAACGATATGACAAGTAATGTTTGGGAACAATTTAAGGAATGTGCGAATACACTGGCAGCCAACGGCTTTGCCAAGGCAGAGGGAACGAAGCTGCTTTATGAGACAGACGGCAAGGTTTACGGAACAAGAAACGGTGCGGATATTTCAAGACTCACAGAGGACGATATAGAGATAGTAAATGTTAAGAGACTTCCTGTCCCTAAAAAGGGTAAGAGTGCTATGATTTATTCTCAAACCTTTTACTGTCAGAAATGCTTGGCGGAGGCACTTCCGTTTGCAAGCTCGCTTGTCGATGCGGCGCAGATAATAGGAAAGGGTGTTTTTGTGGCAGACGGCAGAAGTGCGGAATACTCAGCCGGAAAGAGCCTCAGAAAAGCTCTGAAGAAGAATAACGGCTGTCTTGTGCTCAGAGCGGTTGACGGCAAGGGCAAGGGAATAGGCTACAGTATCACGATAGGCAAGGACCTAAAGGCTGCCGCACTGGCTCTCGAGGTAATGGAAAAGGCGGCTGAGGCAGAGTGGAAGGCAAGGAAGCTGGGGGGAAGCAGGCTTCTGGAAACAAAAGACATTCTGGCGATGAAAAAGAACTATGACAAAAGGTATTCCAAGCAGGTAAAAGCAAGAATCGGCACAGAGCTCAGCTCGTTTGGAGAGGAAGAACTGAGGCTCAGAAAGCAGCTTGCCGAATACGGCAGAGCTCTTGTTGAGAAAAAGCTCGTATACGGAACATTGGGAAATCTGTCCGTAAGACTTGATGCGGAGCATATGCTGGTAACTCCGTCCGGCATCGACTACGCGGAAATTGACGAAGCGGATATGGTAAAGGTAAATATCAATACGCTAGCCTGTGAGGGGGCAAATTCTCCGAGCTCAGAAAGCGAGCTTCATGCAGAGATATACAAACGCAGACCGGATGTAAATGCAGTGCTTCACGCACATTCCGAATATGCGAGTGTTTTTGCCGCTGCTTGCAAGGGTGTCCTTGTACCAAGCAAGGAAAGCAAGGCAAAGGAGGTACTTGGCAGAGTCGTACCTATAGCCGATTATGCGCTTCCCGGAACAACTCAGCTTGCACTTAATACTGCGGAGGCACTGGGAAACGGTGCTGCTGCGGTGATGGCGCATCACGGCTTGATTTGCTGCGGTGCGGATATGAATGCTGCCTTTGAGCGCGCCCTGCTGTTTGAGGAGACCGCAAGAATAGCGTGGTACGACTACGAGGAGGATGAGCTCGAGGATATCGAGGAAGAATTTGACGAGGACATCGAAGAATACGAGGAAGAAGAATAA
>CAZQSP010000137.1:0-2505 GCA_964596085.1 uncultured Oscillospiraceae bacterium | reverse complement strand
CCGGTGACGAAAACCCGATATTAAAATCGGAGGGCGGCGAACAACTGACCGAGACTGATTTGCAGGCAGGCGGAAGCGGATGGAACAACGGACAAGTCGACGGCACGGTTGGTGGCAGTAAGACGATTTATATTGCGTATGTAAAGGATGGAAAGGCTTACACATCCTCTGCTGAAGAATTTTTTGAGTCTCAGAATACTACGGCTGTAGCTTTATCTAAGGGAGAAGGCGAATATGTCTACAAGCTTACATTTAAAAGCCCCGGTGGTTCGGATATCAGAGTAAAAAACGATAACAGCTATGGCTTGCTTCGTGTTGAAGTTCCGGAAAATCAAGGTGAGCAAGGCAACCAAGGACAAGACAACAGCAACATAAGGCTGCTTGACGGCAATAATAATAGAATAAGCGACTGTAATGTGGTATGTGATGAGCTTGGTGATACACAACGGTTCTATGTCGTTGTTGATGCGGGCAGTTCTGATTTGAAGCTCAAAGCGGAGATTATAGATCACTACAGAACTATGCATAATGAGAATGAGAATGAGAACGGCAAGCGTAAAGATGTAGCGGTCACCGAGGCTGCAATAAAGTTTGAGCCTGTGGAAAGAGGAAGCTACGATTTTGATAGTGCTGCGCAGGAAGCAGGATTTGATGCAAAAAACACAGGCATATATGTTTTCTCCGCAACGGTCGACCAAGCTGAATTAAGAGCTTTTTCATATCGTAAATGCGGCATTGTATGCGGCAGTCTGTATGTTCAAGAAATAGATGCAAGCGGTGAAATAAACGAAAGCGGATATGGTGAAGATATAGAAATCGCAGTTTGCGCAAGCGGCTTTGTAAAGGAAGCTAATGTATCAGGAGGACTGTCGGATAATGACTACAATTTGATATTCGTAGATGAGCCGCAGGGCTATGAGATGAACGAGAAGACGATTGAACTCTATAAGAAATCAGATGACAGAGCTAATCTGATTTACCTTGCAGCATTAGGGGATTATGAATCAGATGATTTTGAACAACCTAAGCTGGATGTCTATGCAAGATATGTGGCTGCAAATAATGAGTTTGTTTATGAAAAAGTAGATTTAGTCGATTTATCCGATTCATCCTTGAGCAAGGCTGTATATGATGGTAAATATACAACATATACGATCAATTTGAAAGAGTTTTACGGTCACAATACACTTATGCTTGTTGTTCAAGCAGGAGAGACAAAGAAGCTGCTTACCGTAAACAAAGCCATTAAATATGAATTTGATAATGCCGCATTCGCTGTAGCTGACGACATAACCGACTATATGAACGAGATGTGGGGATCTGATTTTAAGAGGCTTGAAACGGAAACCGTTGCGAATGATAACAATACCACTACATTGATAAAGACTGACAACAATGTAAATGAAAAAAGAAGTAGCAATATGCCTTATAACGGAGGTTTTTACGGAACTGTAATAAAATTGGCAGACGGCTATCGACTGAAGGGAATCGAAACGAGCGGATATGATGAGAGCGGAAACAGCGTGACAACAAAGCTGAATTATCTTATAAATCAATGCATCTATTACAAAGTGAGATACACAGGTGACGGTGAACCTGATTTTGATGTGTTCGATGAGAATTATAACTGTTTCCAAATTCCGGAACGGGACAACAAAAATAAGGAGTATCTGGTTCAGGTAGATATCGGACTTGCTGAATTCAGATATAACGGTTCAAGGTATGAGATAGAACCATATAATGCTGTAAGAGAAGCAATAACAGGATATATGAACTTTGTATATTGGATGAAAAATGCTTTTAATGGTCCTTGCGAGATAGAATTTATAAATTCGTGCTTATACTATGACATTTTCTGCGGCGGAGATGCAGGAAGTGATGATAATGATGTGCAGACATTATATAAAACACTGGACAAGATCGGAGCTGTTAAGTTCCTCACTGAGAAAGACAGTGTCGATAGATTTGCAGGTAATGTAGGGATTAAAGCAGCAGATGATGTTTCGGCAGCTTGTTGGGGCGAAAACGCATTCGGCAGCTTCAGCAGCACAGAGGGTACTTCTGCCGATACCGAAAAACACGGAAGTACGATTGAGAGCTTCAACGGAAACGATGACGAAAAAGTTTTAAGTGCATATGATTTTGGTATGGGAGGAGCCGGATTCGCCGGTATGCTCGATGTATATATGCCTGTACCGGAAAATGTAGAAAAGCCTCAGGACTGCAAGGTTTACTGGATGGCACAGGATGGAGAAAGTGACCCTTATCCTATACCTATGCCGGCAAGATATGTCGAGGGCAGTGATGGAAAGGGATATATGGCATTTACTACGAGTCACTTCTCCGACTATGTATTGGTCGCTGACGAAGCCAATATCAAGGAAGAATCCGGAAACAGCGGAGGAAACAGCGGAGGAAACAACGGCGGAAACAGCGGAGGAAACAGCGGCGGAGCAGCGGGCGGTGCCATCGGCGGCGGAGCAGCGGGCGGTGCCATCGGCGGCG
>CAZQSP010000136.1:0-2509 GCA_964596085.1 uncultured Oscillospiraceae bacterium | reverse complement strand
GATGGTTTTGAAGAGTTGCGTGAATCACTTTTCTTTCGTAAGGATTCATCGGTTCGAGTCTGACACTTCTTCTTGTTTTCACAACCTTGTTTGCAAGCCTGTTTGCCAAAAGCTCAAGTGTCCTTTCTCTTTTTGCTCTGTAGTTTTCTGCATCCACAACGACTCTTGTGTATGCGTTTTGCTCTTTATTAACAACAAGGCTCGTCAGATATTGAATCGCATCCAAGGTCTGTCCTCTCTTGCCGATGATAGTTCCGGAATCCTTTCCTTGAATATCAACATAAAGAACATCCTTTCCTTCCTTTGCTGTTATATCGAGCTCAAGTCCCATCTCCTTCGTAACCTCAGCCAAGAATGTGAGTGCAATATGCTCCTCGCAAACCGTCAGCTCCTCATCAGGCTCCTTGCTGATTATCGGCTCAGGATTCTCATACGATGGCCCGGGACTTACTTTCTCTTTTTTATGCTTGTGTGTTTCCTTTTTTGGATTTCTTTCTCTTTCCGGTTTTGTCTTTTCAGCTTTATGCTCGCAAGCACAAGTGTCATCACTTGCTTTGAGCTGCTTTTTCTGCGGCTCCTCAATAGGAGCCTTTTTCTTTTCAACTCTTACCTTGGCAAGCTTTGAACCTATACCGAAAAATCCGCGAGAAGGCTCTTCCAAAACAGTAACATCAACTTCATCTCTGCTAAGGTTAAGATCCTCGAGTGCAAGCTTTACGGCAGCCTCGACATCCGTTCCCCATTTTTCAGAAAAATCCATCTCTCATTTTCCTCCAATGTTTTGTTTATGCTTTTGCTCTTCTCTTTTTATTTCTCGCTTCTTTTTCCGCCTTTTGCTGCTTTCTCCAAGCATTGAATCTAATGTTATAGAAAATTTGAATAACCTGGCTTCCGAACCAATAAAGGGCAAGTCCCGCAGGATAGCTTCTTGCCATCCACAAAATCATGATTGGGAAGAAGTACTTCATAATTTTCATCATCATTGCCGTCTGCTGTGCATTTGCGCCACCGTTCGATGACTGAGACATAGACGTGGAAATAAAGGTGGCTATAGCTGCCGAAATAGGAAGTATCCATTTGTCCGGCTGTGCCAGGTCCTTAATCCACAAAAAGCTCTCGTGTGTAGCGAAAATCATTGTGTCCGAGGTTATGTACTGCATAGGATTTCTCAGCAAGGCGAAAAGTGCCATTATGACAAACATTTGAACTATCATAGGCAAACATCCGCCGTACATGCTTGCGCCTTCTTTTTGATAAAGCTCATTTATCTTTTCATTCATAAGAGCCTTATCCTTTGCGTATTTCTGCTGAATTTCCTGTATCTTCGGCTGGAACTCGGACATCTTCATCGTAGTTTTTATCTGCTTGGCATAAACCGGATACAGACAAAGCTTAACGATAACTGTCAAAATAACGATTGCAAGACCGTAATTTCCGATTAGGTCATACAGCCAAGTAAGCAAAAGACTCAACGGTTTTGCTATTATTCCCATTAAATTCCTCCATTATTTCAAAGGATCATATCCTCCCTCGTGCCAGGGATGACATTTCAATATTCTCTTGATTCCCAAATAGCTGCCCTTAAAAATCCCGTATTTTTCCAGTGCTTGGATGAAATACACCGAGCAGGTGGGATAAAACCTACAGGTTGGCGGAAACAAAGGTGAAATACAACGCTGATAAAATCTAATCATCATAATCATGATCTTCTTTATACCCTTAGCTATCAATTTCATTTTGTTTCATTACCCCGGTTTTCTTTATTGCCGATCTTATTGACTTATCAACATCGGCGAATTTCTTGTCGGAAATTGTATTGCGCGCAATGAAAATAAAATCATATCCCAAAGGTAGCTCGTCCTTCAGAATTCTGTAGCTTTCTTTCATTAAGCGTCTGGCACGATTCCTCTTTACACTGTTTCCGACCTTTTTGCTTGCCAAAAAGCCTGTCCTATTGTAGGGCAAAAAATTCCTTCTGTAAAAAATAACAACAAATCTGTCGCCCACCGATTTTCCTTTATTATAAATAGAAGAAAAATCGCTTTTTTTTCTTAAAACATTTTTTTTCAGCATTTTTGATTTTCGTCTTTATGGCATTATGCGCTTAATTTTTTTCTGCCTCTTGCTCTTCTTCTCTTGAGAACATTTCTGCCGTTCTTTGTAGACATTCTCTTTCTGAAACCGTGTTCTTTCATTCTCTGTCTTTTCTTTGGTTGATATGTCTGTTTCATTACTAGACTCCTTTCTGAATTTTAATTGATGCGAATCTAAATTCCAATACGCATATATACCCAAATATTATACTTTATTAGAATGCATAAGTCAACGAAAAAAATTCTCCCTTGCTTATGAGATATTTTTCATCTTTTCGTGCCCGGGTTTTTTCATCCACAGCTTTTATTCATAATTTTATCCTTATATTGTGGAAAACTCAACAAAAATTATTTTTTATTCCTATTTCGCACTTGCTTAAATATGAAATTTTTTATAGAATATAAGAGGATAAATT
>CAZQSP010000135.1:0-2516 GCA_964596085.1 uncultured Oscillospiraceae bacterium | reverse complement strand
TCAACACGCTCAAAGGCTTTTTTCATCGGTCCGAAAATCGGTATTACACCCAAAATTACAAGCGGTACTATCATAAATGCCGCCCAGCCGTAAAAATTATACGGTATGGTTTTTATAAAATACAGCAAGCCCTCGCCTGCGGGTGCCCAGTCATTTGCCTCCAGGATACGAGAGCAGAGCAATGCCCAGGTCGAAATCGGGATTACCACACAAAGCGGTGCAGCCGTGGAATCCACCACATATGCCAAAAACTCTCTCGGCACCTTATGCTTGTCAGTCAGCGAGGTCATGCACGAGCCCACCGTCAATGAGTTCAGATAGTCGTCAATAAAAATCACGACTCCCAGAACCCAAGTCCACATGAGGGAGGATTTTCTCGTCCTTGCTTTTTTTGCGATCCATTCGCCAAAGGCATACGAGCCGCCGGATTTTTCGATTAGGGCTATTATGCTTCCCATCAGACCGCATACGATAATGAGCCATGCTATATCCTCGCTCATCATTACGCCGAGCAGCCCGTCGCTGAAATTGCTGAAAATATTCGTCAGCCAGTTTCCGCTTCCGTCCATCGTTTCGGGTCTTGATACCATCACAAAACCTACTATCGACGCCAAAACCAGTGCCTCCAGTATTCTCTGCGTCGCAAAAATATAAATGATTAAAAACAGTGCCGGGATGAGTGAAAAAGCTCCGTACTCCCCGACATCAGCAGGCAGAAAACTCGTCAAAGCCATCGCAGCCGCTATTACCAATGCTATGATTACCAAGGTTCTTTTACCGTTAAAAGACCTCTTCTCGTTAAAAAGTTTTGTAAACAACTATCATATCTCCCTTCACAGTAAAGCAAAAGCTATCTCATCTCTTTCAAAAATGCCTCATAGCCTCTCTTGGTTTCGTATATGTCCGCCTTGCTTGTTACCTCCCAAGGTGCGTGCATATTCAAAACTGCAACTCCGCAGTCGATAACATCCATACCGTACAGTGCCAAAATATATGCTATTGTTCCGCCGCCGCCAAGGTCCACCTTTCCGAGCTCCGCAAGCTGGAAGCGAACCTTTGCATCGTCCATCACCTTGCGAATCCTTGCGATATATTCTGCATTTGCATCGTTTGAGCCGGATTTGCCCCTTGCTCCCGTAAACTTGCTGAATACCATTCCGTAGCCTGCCAGGGATGCGTTTTTCTTTTCAAAGGCATCCGCGTAGAGCGGATCATATGCGGCATTTACATCAGAGGAAAGCATTTTGGAATTTTTGAGAGCTCTGCGCAGAGTAAGCTCGCTGTAGACACCCATCCTGTCGAGCAGCTCTGCTACTGTGTTTTCAAAGAATTTTGATTCCATACCCGTAGCTCCGACACTTCCTATTTCCTCCTTGTCTACGAGTATACAGCAGGCTGTTCTTTCCACCGCCTCAAGCTCCAAAACTGCTTTGAGCGAGGTGAAGGCACATACCCTGTCGTCCTGACCGTAGGACATTATCATACTGCGGTCAAGTCCCGCATCCCTTGCCTTTCCCGCCGGAACTATCTCAAGCTCTGCCGAAAGGAAGTCTTCCTCCTCGATGCCGTATTTATCCTTCAAGAGCTTCAAAATATTCGCTTTGACAGCTTCCTTTTCGTCCTTCTTACATTCACTCTCCGCGAGCGGACGGCTGCCGATCAAAACATCGAGCTTTTCGCCCTCAATTACCACCGATGCCTGCTTTTTCATCTGTTCAGCCGCAAGATGCGGAAGCAGATCCGTAACACCCACTACAGGCTCGTTTTCGTCCTCGCCTATCACTATGCTTACTGTTTCGCCGCTTTTCTTGGCTACAACTCCGTGAATTGCAAGCGGCAGCGCTACCCACTGGTATTTTTTTACACCTCCGTAGTAGTGCGTATCCAAATATGCCAAGTCCGAATTTTCATAGAGCGGATTTTGCTTTACATCGAGTCTCGGAGAGTCTATATGTGCGCCGAGAATGTTCATTCCCTTTTCTATATCCTCTGTGCCGATTCGGAAAAGTATGACCGATTTTCCCATATTTTGTGCGTATACCTTGTCTCCCGGCTTTACGGCAGAGCCCTCCTCGATAATTCTATCGAGATTCTTGTAGCCCGCAGCCTCTGCCATACTCACGGTCAGCACCGCGCATTCTCTTTCCGTCTTTCCTCTGTTGAGAAAATCTCTGTATTCCGTGCAGAGTGCCTCAAGCTCCTCAAGCTGCTTGTCGCTGTAATCCTTCCATGCGTTGATTCGTTCCATTTCTTCCTCCTTGCTTATGCACAATCATTCTTTTATGATAACACTCATCTGACCTGTATTCAAATACTTTTTTTAATGATGCTTCCACCTCGATGACTCCGCCCCAACATTTGATATAGAACCCGGAATTTTGCGTTGAGGGGACATATTGTATGCTTTGAGATAACAAAGAAGTCCTGAAATTGTTGAAATTTCAGGACTTCCGTTTACTGCTGGCTAGGGTAGCAGGATTCGAACCTGCGAGTGACGGAATCAGAATCCGTTGCCT
>CAZQSP010000134.1:0-2550 GCA_964596085.1 uncultured Oscillospiraceae bacterium | reverse complement strand
CCAGAGGATATACCGAGGATGACTTCATCAAGGTCGTACACAGAATCGACGAGCTTATCAAGAAGCTCAGAGAGGAATACAAATAAATCACAAATAGCAGAATGAGCCATATAACACAAAAGGCGGTGAATATGTATGGACGACAGCGGCCCTGTCAGTACAAACAAAGAGAACTGCGGTATAAATCCGTGTAAGGCTTTTGAAAGGTATAGCATAGTGTAGATTGAGGTGTGATCATTTTAACAATGGTCATACCTTTTTGTGTTCAAAACGCAAAAAATAACAAGTATGGCAAATTACAAAAGGAGACTTGAAAAATGATAGGTGCAATGCTTTTGCAGGTGATTCTTATAAGCCTAAATGCAATATTTGCAAGTGCCGAGCTTGCGGTAATTTCGATGAATGACACCAAGCTGGAAAATATGGCACGAAAAGGAAACAAAAAGGCGAAGAAGCTCGTTGCTTTGACTTCTCAGCCCGCGCGGTTTTTGGCTACGATACAGGTTGCCATAACCCTGGCAGGCTTCCTCGGCAGTGCGTATGCTGCGGACAATTTTGCGCGACCTCTGGTGCAAGGACTTCTCGAGGCAGGAGTCCCTGCATCGGAGTCGGTATTAAATTCTGTATGCGTTTTCCTGATAACAATTATAATCGCATATTTCAGCATTGTGTTCGGTGAGCTCATACCAAAGCGTGTGGCAATGAATAAGACCGAGCAGATAGCGCTTTCCGTGTCGGGGATTTTATCCGTAGTGTCGATAGCTTTTAAGCCGCTGGTATGGCTGCTCACCGCATCGACCAATCTGGTGCTGAGAATAATGGGAATCGACCCGAACGAGGACGAGACCGTGACAGAGGAAGAAATCCGCATGATGGTTACAGCCGGAAGCGAAAAGGGTGTCATCGACTCCGAGGAAAATGAGATGATTCAGAATGTCCTCGATTTTAACGATATTTCGGTTGAGGAGCTGTGTACGCACAGAACCGATGTGGTTATGATTTATACCGAGGATACGCTTGAGGACTGGAAAGAAACCGTCAAAGGCTCCAGGCACAATTATATGCCGGTGTGCGGAGAGGACAGCGACGATATCATAGGCGTGCTCGATGTACGTGAGTTTTTTCGGACGGATTGGGACGAGGAGCTTACCAAGGAAAAGGCTCTCGAAAAATGTCTGAGAAAAGCCTTCTTTGTGCCTGAAAGCATGAAAGCAGACACACTGTGCAAAAAAATGAAGGAAAGTGGTGTGCATTTTGCAATCGCAATAGACGAATACGGCGGTATGACGGGTGTGGCGACTATGCACGACCTTGTGGAGCTGCTTATCGGAGAGCTGTTTGAGGAGGGCCAAGCGCCTAAGCCTGCGGAAATAGAAAAGCTCGACGACGGCTCATGGCGTGTGCAGGGCTGTGCCGACATCGAGGATGTGGCGGAGGAGCTGCAGCTCCACCTGCCGACAGAGGAATATGACACCTTCGGAGGCTATCTGTTCGGTGAGCTTGGCAGCATTCCGCCCGACGGAGTGAGCCTCGGCATGGAAACTGAGGAGCTTATTATCAAGATAGAAAACATAAAGGAGCATCGAGTTGAGGCGGCGGTGGTCACAAAGAAGGGTGCGAAGCAGTAGGCAGCAGGTTTTAACAAAAGACATAACATACACTTTACAAACATTTAACTTTTCTTTTCTCAGGTTTCATATAAAATATAATGGGTTGGGTTTGAAATAATTCAGTAGAAACAGAAGAAAAGAAAGGTGAAAACAGAATGGATATTTTCGGAGTGCTTCAATTATTGGGAGGTCTTTGCTTGTTCCTTTTCGGTATGGAAACGATGGGAGACGGTCTGAAAAAGGCCTCGGGCAGCAAGCTGGAGGAAATACTCAGCAGGCTTACATCAAACGTACCTAAGGGAGTCTTGCTCGGAACTGCGGTGACAGCGGTAATTCAGAGCTCATCGGCAACCACGGTTATGCTTGTAGGCTTTGTAAACTCGGGCATAATGTCGCTCAGACAGGCGATTCCCGTGATTATGGGTGCGAACATCGGAACAACGGCAACGGCATGGATACTCAGTCTTTCGGGAATCGAGGGAGACAGCTTTTTGATTCAGATGCTGCAGCCGATGTCATTCTCGCCGATACTTGCGGCGGTTGCCATCGTGTTTATGATGTTCCTCAAGAGCGAGAAAAAATACAATATCGGTCTGATAATGATAGGCTTTGCCGTTCTTATGTACGGTATGGACATAATGAGCTCGGCTGTTAAGCCTCTCGCAGATGTGCCGGAGTTCGTAAGCGTTCTCACCATGTTCAGCAACCCTATACTGGGTGTGGCTGCCGGAGCTATCTTTACTGCGGCTATCCAAAGCTCCTCGGCATCTGTAGGTATATTGCAGGCACTCTGTAAGACAGGTGCGGTTACATACGGAACAACTATCCCTATCATCATGGGACAGAACATCGGTACCTGTATAACGGCGATACTTTCCTCGATAGGTGCAAACAGAGGCGCGAAGCGAGTTGCTGCGGTACACCTTTCGTTCAATATAAT
>CAZQSP010000133.1:0-2570 GCA_964596085.1 uncultured Oscillospiraceae bacterium | reverse complement strand
TTGAAAAATGGGAAAATATCAAGGTAAAAGAGAAGCATGAGGTTTCATGTGTTTACGGTTTGCAGCGAGTGCCCAAGGCTTTGCCTGCTCTGATGCGAGCGTTTAAGATACAGAAAAAAGCTGCAGGCGCAGGCTTTGACTGGGATGACGTTTCGGGTGCATTCGATAAGCTTGACGAAGAACGCAAGGAGCTCATGGAACAGTATGCAACAGCGCCGGCTTCTGCAAAACGAATCGAAGAAGAAATGGGCGATCTGCTGTTTTCTTGCGTAAATGTGGCTAGATTTTTGGGTGTGGATCCGGAAGCTGCATTGAACTCTGCAAATGAAAAATTTATAAGGCGTTTCGGATATATGGAGAGTAGGGCAGATGTATTTGGAAAAAAGCTGACCGAGATGACTCTTTCCGAGATGGACGAGCTTTGGGAAGAAGCAAAAAGGTCAGAGCATACTGTCGAATAGGCATTATTTAATTAAAATTACCGTTTAATAAGGAGGACTTAAAATGAACAAGGCAGAATTAGTTGCTGCAGTTGCAGAAAAAACAGGATTTACAAAGAAGGATGCGGAGCTTGCAATCAACGCTACTGTAGCAAGCATCGAAGAAGCATTGGTAGGCGGAGATAAGGTACAGCTTATCGGCTTCGGTACCTTTGAAACAAGAGAGAGAAAAGCAAGACAGGGAAGAAATCCTAGAAAGCCTGAAGAAATCATCGAAATCGAAGCATCAAAGGCTCCGGTATTCAAGGCAGGCAAGGCATTAAAGGATGCTGTGAACAAATAAAACAGCTTCGCAGCCGCTATGCTATGCACCGACACAGCTCGATGCAGGGCATAAAGACAAGCAATGATAATTAAGGTAAGCAATTACCTTTTTTATAACTATTTCAAACCTAATGGCTCATGCGAGAGGTTAGGGAAAGGCACTTATGAGAATCGACAAATTTCTGAAAAACTCAAGATTGATAAAACGGCGAACCGTTGCGAAGGAGGCTTGTGATCAGGGGCGTGTTTCGATAAACGGAAAACCGGCGAAGGCAGGAAGCGAGGTCAATGTGGGTGATATCATCCATATAGAGTTCGGTAACAGCTCGGTATCTGCGAGGGTTTTGGAGATAAGCGAGGCTTGTAAGAAAGAAGCCGCAACAAAAATGTATGAAATAATTCAGTAAAAAAGACCGCTTCGGTCTTTTTTGCTTTTATATGCGAGCCTTGCCCGTATCGGCGGTGCGGGCTGAGTGATAATACCAAGCTACTACCTCAGAAGATGTTACCCCAATTAAGCTCGTCGTTTCCACACAGAAAGCTTAGCTGCTCCAGCATCGCATTCAGCTCGCCGGAGGAATTGGAAACATCCTCCGCCTTGACATATTTTACAGCCTTTGCCAATGAATAATCTATCTCGTTAATGGTATCTGTATCCAAAAAGAAAATTGCTTTCTTTTTATATATGTGCCAAGCCGTGTTCAGCTCCGAGATGCTCCTGTTTGAGCTTTTCCAATCCTCTGCCTCTACGGCAGGAATGATAGCAGCCTCTATGGATGAGCTGAAGCTGTCTATCTGTCTTTCCGAATAATATGCAAATATGAGCCACGCTCCAATCAGAATGGATACTGCGCATATAGCTGATATAAGATTTTTCATAGCTTGACCTCCGCTGTATAAGGAACTGTTTTTGAGGAATACAGATACAGGTGTATCTGTTTGTTTTCATCAAAAAAACCGAGAAAAATATTTTTGTAGTCATTCAAGCCGACAGAGCGAAGCCTTGAATCCAATGTCTCCTTGCTGATACCGAGAGGAAGCAGATTCTTTTCGTACAGTCTTCCGTCGGAAAAAATGAGCATAGGCAAGCTGCCGTTGTTTACAAAAAGCTCGATATCCTTGGGAGTAACAGGCCTGTTCTCCGCCTTGGGAATGACCGTAAGCTGACCGTTTGACTCCATGATGGCATACTCAACATCGGAGGGCGAGGCACAGTTTTCCAAGCGAAGCTGCTCCATCAGATCGGTATTTGTTATACGAAGTCGTTTAAGCTCCTTGATATTTACCTTCCCTTTTTCTATGAGAATTGCGGGCTTGTCCGTGACAAGGTTTTTGAACCACTCGCATTTTGTTGAAAGAAAGGAAATAAGAATTTGCAAAAGCATCAGCGTAAAAATTGCCATAACACCGTTTATCAGCGACTCTGAGGTAGAATCAATCGGAATTGCGGCAAGCTCGGCAATCATAAACAATATTACCATTTGGAACGGTGACATTTTTGAAAGCTCTGACTTCCCCATCATACGCACGGCGAACAAAACCGTCGCATATAATATAAATGTACGAATAGCTACAATTAGCAAAACAACACCTCCTGTTGTGATAAAATACTACAGCATATTTTGCCCGAGTATCGTCGAGTATATACAAAACTACATTTATAATATGAAAGTAAAATACAGACCGTCGGCAGCGAAAGAAGGAGACGGAAATTACGACTGCGAAAAGGGGGATTGTTTTTTGATTTAAGTCGAAAAAAGGTATTGACATTGAGGGAAAAGGGTGGTAATATAGTCAAGCTGTCGG
>CAZQSP010000132.1:0-2592 GCA_964596085.1 uncultured Oscillospiraceae bacterium | reverse complement strand
ATTTTCTTGACATTTACCGCACCTCCTTTAGTATATTAAGCTTATAAGCATTTCTATAGCTTTATTTTCGTCATTAGCTTTTGTTGTTCGCACTCGAACAACGGCTATTATATCACATTGTATACTGCGTTTCAAGCAATTTTTTCATATTACTCGTATTTTTTTGTCATATTCGCTGCCCGAGCGCTGCCTCAATAATACTTTTCGGCAAGCGTAAGCTCTCCCCTCTGTCGGGTAAGCTCCATATCTATTATCCGCTGGTTGCTGCTGCCTCTGAACAGGAGTGTCAAATCGCGCTGCTCCGACACAAATCTGCCGTCCACAAGCAAATCCGTCAAGTCGAGCAGCTCAGCTATCGCAGGTCTTGTCTCTGCAAGCTTCAGTAGCTCCTCATATGTGTAGCCCGTGTAGCTTACGATATTCAGCTTGCGTTTTTTCAGCTCTGCCGCAAGTGCCGCAAATGCCTCGGGCTGACACATCGGTTCGCCTCCGCTGAAGGTAACCCCGTCCAAAAGCGGATTTTCGTCTACCGCCGCCAAAAGCTTATCTATGTCACAGTCATAGCCGCCCTCGAAATCGTGAGTGGACATATTGTGACAGTCCTTGCAGCCGTGCGGGCATCCTTGGCAAAATATGGTAAACCTCAGTCCCGGCCCGTCCACTATGGACTCGCGCACCACCCCGGCGAGTCTTATTGTACGCTTATCAGAGCTTTTCAAATTCTGTGCTGACATCATGCTTTACTCTGTCCTTTTCTTCCGCTGCCTTTGCGTTATTCCAATGGTCCATAGTTCCTACCAGATAGCCCGTGATTCTGCGTATTCTTTCAAAGCCGACATCTCCCTCGCTCTCTTTTCTGTGGCACTGAGGGCACTCGTTGTCTATGATGCCCGTGTATCCGCAGCAAGGGTCTCTGTCTACCGGATGGTTGATGGAGCCGTATCCTATGCCGTTTTCCTTCATACATCTTACGACCTTCTCAAAAGCATCCAGATTCTTGAGCGGATCTCCGTCAAGCTCTATGTAGGAGATGTGTCCGCCGTTTGTAAGCTCGTGATAAGGTGCTTCTATACGGATTTTTTCAAATGCGTTTATCGGGTAGTATACCGGAACGTGGAAGCTGTTGGTATAGTAATCTCTGTCGGTCACTCCCGGAATGATTCCGTACTTTTCTTTGTCTATTCTGACAAACCTTCCGGAAAGTCCCTCTGCAGGAGTCGCTATCAGTGACCAGTTCAAGCCGGTTTTTTTGGATTCCTCGTCCATACGCTTGCGCATATAGCCTATGATTTCCAGTCCCATCGTCTGAGCCTCCTTTGACTCTCCGTGATGCACTCCCATCAGTGCTTTCAGGCATTCTGCCAAGCCGATAAAGCCGACCGTCAACGTTCCGTGCTTGATGACCTCCTCAATGGTATCGTCCGGACCCAGCTTGTCCGAATCAAGCCATATGCCCTGTCCCATCAAAAATGGGAAATTCTTGACCTTTTTCTGTGACTGTATCTTGTATCTGTCGTAAAGCTGCGCAATGCAGGTGTCGATGACATTATCCAAAAGCTCAAAGAAAAGATCTGCGTCACCCTTTGCCTTGATCGCCAATCTCGGCAGATTTACCGAGGTAAAGCTGAGGTTGCCTCTGCCGTTTACAATTTCGCGTGTCGGATCGTATACATTGCCTATTACTCTGGTTCTGCAGCCCATATATGCGCATTCTGTCTCCGGCCTGCCCTCGATATAATACTGCTTGTTAAACGGTGCATCCAGGAAAGAGAAGTTCGGGAACAGTCTCTTTGCGGAAACCCTGCAAGCAAGCTTGAACAAATCATAGTTTGGATCGCCCGGGTTGTAGCTTACTCCCTCCTTTACCTTAAAAATCTGTATCGGGAAAATTGGAGTCTCGCCGTTACCCAAGCCTGCCTCGGTTGCCAGCATGATGCTTTCCATAACGAGTCTGCCCTCTGCGGAGGTGTCCGTTCCGTAGTTGATGGAGCTGAACGGCACCTGTGCGCCCGCTCTTGAGTGCATGGTGTTCAGGTTGTGTATAAATGCCTCCATCGCCTGGTAGGTCTTTCTTCTGATTTCCTTATCCGCAAAGCTTCTGGAGCGTTCCTGCATCCTTCTCGCCTTTTCCTCGGGTACCAGCTTTTTCAGCTCCTCAAGCTCCAGCTCCGCATAGTCGTTGTCCCATGCCATACACGGATATACTCCGTGAGCCTTTTCTATCTCTGCCTCCAGTGCCTTCATCCTGTCTACTCCGTTTTCGACGTCCTCAAGGAAATCCAGCATCTTGCCGAGGTTGGTTATGTACAGTCGCTTGTATGCTTTTTTGACACCCGGAGCCATACCGTAGTCGAAGTTCGGTACAGACTGTCCGCCGTGCTGGTCGTTTTGGTTTGACTGGATGGCTATGCAGGCAAGCGCTGCGTAGCTTTCTATATCGTTAGGCTCTCTGAGATGTCCGTGACCTGTCGAGAAGCCTCCCTCAAGGAGCTTTACGAGGTCAATCTGACAGCAGGTCATCGTCAGCGTGTAAAAGTCCATATCGTGGATATGTATGTCGCCCTCCTCGTGTGCCTTGGAATGCTTTGGGTC
>CAZQSP010000131.1:0-2625 GCA_964596085.1 uncultured Oscillospiraceae bacterium | reverse complement strand
AGCCCTTCTTAGCTGTTGACTTAGCAGTGATCTTGAGTTCCTTAACTGCAGTGCCTACGTTCAGACCCAATGCTTCCTCAGCATCAATCATTGCGTTGTACGCAGCTCCGCCTACAATGTCAAGCTGCTCGTCTAAGTCTAATGCATCGTATGCAGCTCTTGCAGCCTCAACCTGTGCTCTGTCTGCATCTGTCGGGTTAGCAGGGAGCTTAGACATTAAGTCGCGAACATTCTTAACCTTTGCAGCAGATAAAGCCTCCTCTAAGTCACTGATTTCATCTTCGCTAACGGTGCTTGTGCTTTGTACAGCATAATCCTCACAGAAATCTGCGTGTGCATCAAATGCATCTCTAAGTGCTTCGATAGCAGCTTCGTCATCAACAGTAATCTTTTTACCATCTAATGCATCATAAGCATCCTTGATAGCATCTGCTGCAAGTTCTTCGTAAGCTTTCTTAACGTTTTCCAATTTAGCTGTGTTGGTTACAGCATATGCACCTGTACCTGCACCATAAGTATCGTTATAATCATCTAATGCATCAGCAGCAGCTACGATAGCGTCCTTGTCAGTAAGTGCAACTGCATTTGTAGCAGGAAGCGCCTTGATGAGTGCCTCTACAGCAGCCTTGTCAGCCTTTAACTGTTCCTTAGTCTTAAGAGCATCGATAGCAGCCTTAGCTTCTGCAACCTTGCCTGCAAGCTCATCAACAGTGTATGCCTCGTATACGATAGGATATACAACCTGTGTCATTATTTCCTTTGCATCAAGTGTGCCGTAATCAGAGGAAGCCTTTGCTACGAAGTAGTCAGCGTATGCCTTTAACTCCTTATCGTAGTCAGCCTTATTGTATGCAGTCTTAACCTTACCGGAAGCCCATGCATCGTAGTGATCCTTAGTAGTTTCAATGTCAACATACTTATCGTGTGCATCCTTGAAGATCTTTTCTACTTCGGAAATGCTCTTTGCAGCCTTGATTGCAGCTTCAGTTTCCTTAACCAGGGCTTCGAGCTCAGCCTTCTGTGCATCATCATACATAGCAACAGAACCGTCTGCTACGTCATTAGCCACATAAGCAGTATCCTCGCCCTCTTTCATTTCGCCAACTGTTTCGCTATCAGTAAGAGTTCTCTCAGCATCTGCCTTGTTCCAATCATCCGTAAGCTGGTTGCCGTCGTTATCCTTTATACCTGTAAATTCGCCTGTATATTCGCCTGTAACGATCTTGGTGTAAGTAAGCTTAGCTTCAACTAAAGCGAGATCGTTTCCTGCTTCCAAAGCAGCATATGCAGCTTGGTAGGTAGTATAAACACCATCATAAATACCTTCGATAACATCCTCAAGATTGTCATTGATCTGTTCTGCATCATAGTATGCAACGCCGTTTACGTTCTTTAAGGATTTCAGAATCTCAGCATCTTCCTTGATGTCCTTTACCCACTTAACATAATCAGCACAGTCGTCGAGTACATTCTTCGTTGCTGTTGCATAACCGTTAGCATCTGCACCTGTTGCAGTTAACGCATCAACAGCATTGCTCAAGTCAGTCTTCAAAGTGCTTACTGCATCTGTAGTTTCTGCATTGTTAATGCGTGCAGTGTAAACTTCCTTAACATTTGCGAAGTCGTCAGCAAGAGAAGCCTTGAGAGCTTTCAGCTTGTTTAACAGCTTTGTATCATCTGTGCTTAACTTTGCCTTCTTGTCGAGATCGTCGATTGCAGCCTGCAAAGCATCAGCCATTTCAATCTGCTTCGAGGACAACTTAGCTGTTACAACTGCGATAGCGTTAGCCTTAGCATCTGCCAGGGATGTATCACTCTTGAGGTCGCTGATTGTAGGAATAGCTTTTACATAGTAGTTAGCAGGAGCTTCTCCAAGCTTGTGACCGTTGAGGATATCCTTAACAGCAGTCATAGCATCTCTTACGTCTCCAATAGCAGCTGCGTAAGTATCAGCATCGCTTCCTGTTGCATCTGTAACTACCTGGTTCTGTGTATCAAGCAGGCCCTTTACAATAGTCTTTGCAGGATATGTGCCATCAGCAAGACCTGTTAAAGTCTTGATTCCGTATTTGGCGTTGCCTTCATCGAAATACTTGCTGTCATCAACTTCTTTGCTCCAGTCATCGGAATTTGCAGAGTAGTTATCTGCGCTGAATGTTGCGAAAAGCTCATATGCAGCAGTCTTATCCATTTCCAACTGATCCTCGAGCAGAGAAGCCCAATCGTTCAGGATTTCGTCTGTTGCCAACTCTGCCTTTGCTGTAGCCAATGCTGTATCTAATGCAGCGATTGCAAGTGCAGTCGTATTGACCGTCGTATAGTCGATTCCACCGATTTCTCTGTTGAGAACCGTCTTTGCAGCCTCTACAGCATCTGCGAGAGCCTTATCTACAAATGACTTGGTCAGTAAACCGGAATAAGTCACATCAGCTCCGTCAACCTTTGTAAGATATCCGTCTTCATCATAGGTGAAGTTAATAGCTTGTGCATATTTGTCAATCTGGTCATAATACTTACTTTGGTTGTCAGCTACATATGCTTTAGCATCGTCGCTGTCCGCAAATGCGGAACCGAAGCTGAAAGTAAACATAACAGCGATTGCCAAAAGCACTGTTAATACTTTTT
>CAZQSP010000130.1:0-2644 GCA_964596085.1 uncultured Oscillospiraceae bacterium | reverse complement strand
ATGCGAATACGCAAGCAAGGAATGCTGCGATTAACGCGTCTTGTCCTGAAATCATCAGACCTGCAAGTACAAATACAGGAGAGAATTTCAGAAATCCCTTAATAAAGTTCATGATTCTGTTTCCTTTCTATAAATAAGTATAAAATCAAATTGCACAGTATTATACTGCAAGATGTATGCCAAGTCATATTTTGTCGAAACTGTGTCGAAAAAGTGTTGAATTTTGGCATACTGTCAGCCGGGGTAAAGCGCTTAAATCAAAGAAAAACGAACCGAAAGCGGAGCATATGATACAACTGCGAACCGAAAACGGCGCAGCACACTTGACTTATTGCGTTCAAGCTGTTATACTGATGAGGCGGTACACGGTGAGACAATATAAAGCTATGCGAGCCGTGCAAGCCGAAACTGAAACTTGATGGGAGATGCACAATAATGAAGAATTTCGGAGCAAGCAGAGTTATAGAGCCAAAGGGAAGCCTGCCTGTCAGCGCGTGGAGGATAGATAACGAGCGCAAGCTTCGTTCCAAGGAGATAAGAATCGCAATAGACTATATAACGGTTGAGCGCGACAGTATGTGTCAGCTTTGCAGCATATGCGAGCACGAGGACGAAAAAATCAAGGAGAAGCTGCTGAAGTTTGTGAGTCAGAGAGGAAAGCTGCACAATCCGTACACTGACAGCGGCGCAATCTTTTCCGGCACGGTCGAGGAGCTTGCGGAGGACTACCCCTCCGACGATATCAAGCTCGGAGACTATGTGATTTGTCTGAGCACGATGACGGGGATCCCCGTATACATAGAGGAAATAGAGGAGATAGATTATGATTTTGCACAGATAAAGTGCAGGGGTTATGCTATCTGCTTTGAAACTACGATTCTTGAGCCTTGCAACGACATCAAGGAGGAAAGACGAAAATACCTGCGCCGCGCCATCGACGAGGAGGGCACGTTTTACGGGATAAGCCGTATGACAAGGGATATGGATGTCAAGCGGGTGCTTATCATCGGAAACAGCCTGATAGAGATAGCATTGTATGCGCAGCTACTCAAGAATCAAATTCCACAGGTTCACATTTCACTTCTGATAGAAAGCGGCTGTAGCTGCACGGCGAGTATGTGTGAGGAGAATCTGAGGACGGCACTGGAGCCTCTGATAGATGCTTTTTATTTTGATACGATGAGCAAGCCTATAGATGTGGCCAGGAGGATAATTGGAGACAGGGACGAAAGCCCGGCGGACGTGGTTATAAATCTTGAGGCGATCAAGAACTGCGAAAGCGTGGCGGCTCTGACGGTAAGGCAGGGCGGACTGATATGTCACACGAACATAGCCAACAACTACTCACAGGCATTGCTGCTTGTCGAAAGCCTCGGTAAGAAGGATGTGACAAACTATGCGCTGGACAGTGTGTATGACAACACATATCGCATTGCGCTTGAGCTTGTCGCGGCTGCAGAGCCGATATTCAAGAAGCTTGATGCGTATTTTGAGCAGAGCAGGGGA
The DNA here is from genome assembly GCA_964596085.1 of uncultured Oscillospiraceae bacterium. GTDB lineage: Bacteria > Bacillota > Clostridia > Peptostreptococcales > Anaerovoracaceae > CAG-238. The sequence continues at coordinate 1,138 of CAZQSP010000130.1, read as the reverse complement.
AAGAGAAAAATCAATTCGCGCTCCGACGGCAAGCGCGGTGTGGAGACGGTCAAGCAGATAGACGGCTTCATATATATGAGCTCGGAGACGGCAGAGCTGGTTGCCGATGCTCTGAACGTGGCAAGGTATGACTGCAATGTTATCATCCAAGGCGAAACCGGTGTCGGCAAGGAACGCATCTTTGACCTGATACACCAAAACAGCCAAAGGAGATCCAAGCCCTGCATCAAAATAAACTGTGCGACCATACAGGAAAGCCTTGCGGAATCGGAGTTTTTCGGCTACGAAAGGGGTGCGTTTACCGGCGCATCGAGCTCGGGTAAGGAGGGCTACTTTGAGCTGGCAAACAACGGAACGCTGTTTTTGGACGAGATCGGAAGCCTGCCGCTTTCGATGCAGTCAAAGCTGCTCAGAGTGCTGCAGGAGAACACCTTCTATCGAGTGGGCGGTACTGCGGCAGTACACGTAAATGTCAGAGTTATCTGTGCAAACAACGTTCCGCTGAAAAAGCTTGTAGATGAGGGGAGGTTCAGAGAGGATCTGTTCTACAGACTGAACATATGCCGTATAGAGATACCGCCTCTCAGAAAGCGTAAAGAGGACATATACTGCCTGGCAGAGCATTTTATCAAGCATTACAGCCAAAAATACGGCATCGAAAAGGAGTTCAGCGCATCGGCATATCGCTTGCTGGAGGGCTATCATTGGCCGGGAAATGTGCGAGAGCTGGAAAACACGGTGCACAGACTCTACATAGCGGAGAGAGGGGTCATAATAGATGCGGACTCCGTTGACAGCCTGCTCAACGAAAACGTGTACGATGAGAGCGTTATAGACATAAAGAGAGAGTTCAGGAGAGATGCTCCCTTGGATTTCAACGAGATAATGGACAGGCAGGAAAAAAAGCTCATCGCCTACGCATTGAAGAAGGAGGGCACGACTCGCAAGGCCGCAGAGCTTCTCAATCTGCCGCAGACCACGCTTGCGCGAAAAAAGCTGAAGCACAAGCTGTAGGTGCAAGACTGCGATGAGATAAAAGATAAAATAAAGCTATGATAAATATATAAAAAACAAGAAAGAAGTGCTTTTTGGGGCGTTCACTTAGGGATTATTGAAAACAACGATTATTTTTGAGCGA
>CAZQSP010000129.1:1336-2655 GCA_964596085.1 uncultured Oscillospiraceae bacterium | reverse complement strand
AGAGTGGTAATCGAGGACAGAAAGGGCAATGCCGAGGCGTGTACCGGTGAAGCTGCCATGGAGATTTTCCAAGAGCTGCGTGAGCTGAGTGCCGAGGGCAAGGCGGTGAGTGCAAAGCTCGGTGAGCCTGCACCGGTCAAGGATTATGTCAAGCGTATCATATATGTGACTCACGCAGAGGAAAATAAAAACGCAGACGGTACGATTCGCTTGGACGATTACAATTCGGAAAACACGGTTTGGTATGTAATTGAAGAATAGCCGACGAACAGGATACACAGGCAGAGCCGCAGCAGGAATACTCGGTGCGGCTCGACAGACCGTTCATATATGCGATAATTGATGCGGACACAGCCACACCTGTGTTCATGGGTACGATGATGGGCGAATAGAGAAAGGGTAAAAATATGGATAAGAGATTAAAAAAGACAGCGGCATTTGTATTGACAGTCTGCATGATTTTTGCGACGGCATCCTGCGGACAGTCGGAAAGCAAGGGTGATTTCGGCAATGCGACAAGGCTTATGAGCGACTCGTATGAGAGTGCGGAGCTTGTAAAGCTTACGGCAGGCTGTCCTGTCGGCTGGGAAAATCGCATATGGGATTTTTCACTGGAGCTTTTGGAAAAATGCTTTGCATCGTCTAATGACGATGATGAAGCGTCAGCCAGGACAACAGACGGGACTACAGACAGTCAAAGTCTCGTGCTTTCACCGCTTTCCCTTATGCAGCTTTTGATAATGCTGAATCAGGGTGCGGAGGGCGAAACGAGCCGTCAAATTGAGGCGGCGGTAGGCACCGAGGTAGTGCTTGAGCTTGAAAAAATACAGGAGCTTCTCAGCCGCACGGAAAACGGTCTTACCGTTAAAACTGCCAACTCCGCATGGTTCAGAGCTGAGGCGGAAAGACTCAGCGTTTCGGACAGCTATGTGGGAATTTTGCAGAAATATTTTGATGCCGAGGCGTATCTTGCACCCTTTGACAAGTCCACTGTAAGGGATATAAACCGCTGGTGCGACGAAAAGACCGACGGCAGGATTGACAAGATAATCGAAAAAATCAGCGACAGTGCGGTGGTATATCTGATAAATGCTTTGAGCTTTGATGCCGAGTGGAAGGAGAAATATCGAGCACAGCAGATACACGAATGTGATTTTACGCATGAGGACGGCAGCAGGGAAAAGGTCGAGATGATGTACAGCACGGAAAGCCGTTTTCTTGAAAACGAGTGGGCAAAGGGCTTTGTAAAGCCGTATAAGGGCGGCTATAGCTTTGCCGCAGTGCTGCCGAAGGACGAAAGCATGAAAATGTCGGATTTT
>CAZQSP010000129.1:0-1236 GCA_964596085.1 uncultured Oscillospiraceae bacterium | reverse complement strand
GGATATGTGGGAGGTTTCGGTAGCGGCGGGAATCCCTAAGTTCAAGACCGAGTACGGCAGCAAGCTTAAAACCATGCTTGAGGCGATGGGCATATGTGATTTGTTCGATGAGAATGCAGCAGATTTGAGCGGTATGGCGACATCTGCGGAGGGAAATATCTTTGTTTCGGAAATACAGCAGAAGGCCGTGATAGAAACAGATGCCGAGGGGACGAGGGCTGCGGCGGTCAGCTTTGCGGAGATGGTTGGCTCGACTTCAATGATAGCACAAACGGTATATCTCGATCGACCTTTTGTATATGCGATAATAGATGATGAAACGCAGGTGCCGATTTTCGTCGGAGTAATGACAGGAAACGAGCTTTGAGGCTTTTCGGCGTTTTTCCTATTGACATTTGGGGTATAAGAAGAGTAAAGTAGTCTTTGTTGGAGGTAGGATAAAATGAACGAAAAATCAAATGTAAAAAAAGTGATCGGCGTTGTTTCGGGCAAGGGCGGAGTAGGCAAGTCATCGGTGACTTCGATGCTCGCAGTGGCAACGCAGAGATTAGGATACAAGGTAGCGGTTCTTGACGCTGATATTACCGGGCCGTCGATTCCGCAGGCTTTCGGAATCAAGGCAAAGGCTCAGGGCACCGACACTGAGATTTTTCCTGTTGAGTCCAAGACGGGAATCAAAGCTATTTCGGTGAACGCACTGCTTGAAGATACTACAGATCCCGTAGTTTGGAGAGGACCGGTGCTTTCGGGTGTTATCACACAGTTTTGGAATGATGTCGTATGGGGCGATGTAGATCTTATGTATGTGGACATGCCGCCGGGAACGGGCGATGTGGCACTTACGGTTTTCCAGTCGCTGCCGCTTGACGGTATAGTAATCGTTACATCTCCGCAGGAGCTCGTTTCGATGATCGTTGAAAAGGCTGTGAAGATGGCCCGGCTCATGAATGTTCCGGTAATAGGTATTGTGGAAAATATGTCATACTTCACCTGTCCCGACTGCGGAAAAAATCACAGGATTTTCGGAGACGGTCATGTGAGCGAGGTTGCCGCAAAGTACGAAATAGGAACGATTTCAGAGATACCTATGAACCAAAAAATAGCCGCTGCCTGCGACAAGGGCATGATTGAGCTCTTTGACGGGGCTTGGCTTGACAACATGGTTGAAGCCTGTCTTGCGGCGGATAATCCGGACAAGCATGACGGAATGCCGGCAGCTCCGGACGGCTGCAGTCA
>CAZQSP010000128.1:0-2689 GCA_964596085.1 uncultured Oscillospiraceae bacterium | reverse complement strand
GCTTCAGATGACCGAGCCGAATATCCCCGTCTGATCCTCCTCGCAGGGCAGCTCCATGCTGCCTGCGCTGCACGGCTCTATCTCGATTTTTTCGGCATCGGCCAGTCTCAGTGTCAGCTCATAGCCGCGAATGCGCAGCTCCATCGGATCGCCCATCGGTGCAAGCTTCATCAGCTTTATTTCCGCACCCGGCACGACTCCCATATCCAAAAAATGCTGTCGCAGAGCACCCTCGCCGCCTACCGCACTTATGATTCCACTTTCTCCTATTTTCAAATCTCTCAGTCTCATACGCTGCCTGCTTTCCTAACAATTTTTGAGATACTCGATTTCTTCTCTCGTAAGCTTACGGTAATGTCCCTGCTTCAGATGACCGAGCCGAATATCCCCGATTGCTATGCGTTCTAGCTCCTGCACGGGATTCCCCACAGCCCTGAACATCCTTCTGACCTGCCTGTTTTTGCCCTCGTGTATCGAAATCTCAACCACCGTTGAGTGTTGATTGCCTCTGATGATGCTGAGCTTGGCACGTGAGGTCACAAAGCCGCCTATATCCACGCCCTTGCGCAGCCTTGCCGCCTTTTCGTTCGACAAAACCCCCGAAACACGCACACGATATGTCTTGTAAACCTCGTGCTTGGGGTGTGTCAGCCTATATGCCAGCTCACCGTCGTTGGTCATTATCAGCGCACCGCTCGTGTTGTAATCGAGTCTGCCCACCGGAAAAAGCCTGGCATCTATATCCTTTACCACGTCCATTACGGTCAGCCTCTCCTTGTCGTCGGAAACCGTTGTGACCATACCGAGCGGCTTGTTTATAAGCACATATTCGAGCTTCTGCCTTGCCTCAAGCAGTCTGCCGTTGACCTCGACTCTGTCGCCCTCGCCAACCTCATAGCCCGGCTCCTTGAGCACCGCGCCGTTTAGCTTGACATTTCCGTTCACAATCAGCTCGTCAGCCTTTCTTCTGCTGCAAAGCCCTGACTGCGCAATATATTTGTTAATTCTCATCTTACTCGTCCTTTCCGTCTCCGTGTCATATAATTGTATCAAATATCCGTGAAAATGCAAAGCATTTGCGAACAAAATCCCGAAAAAAACACAAAGCCCGGACAAGGCTGTCCGAGCTCCGCGCTTCTGTAGATAAAAGCTGCAAATAAATCGGCGGAGCTTTCGCCCCACCGCTCTTTATGCTGCGCCGATTGTAAAGGTAAGTGTTGCAATGCTTGCACTCGTCTTTTGACTTACCGCAGAAATATTTCCCGAAAATGTAAATTCAGCGTTGTCGTTGGCAGAAATTGATATCGACGGTATACTGTTCGCATCGCTCAAGTCATATGTGACATCATTATACGCTATCGACATAAACAAGTTCTTTTGGCTCGTATCGCTGAAATCCGTATTGCTGCTCTGCTGAACAAGAGTATAGTCGGAGACTGTCGCAGAAATTCCGCTAATCGTTACCTCTTGAGTACCCCCGTTTGTTATGGTGAGCGTAGCCGGCTGCAAAACCGTAGCCTGCTTTCCGCTATTCCTCAGTACAAGCTCCTCCGGCACCGTAATATTTATCGCTGTTTCACTTACAGCGGGCTGTGCGATAGGGCTTGCGCCGAGCAGATTGCTGCTCGGGTCAAGGGTCGTGCCTTCACCGATGCTGCTCGGTTCTCCCGGGCTTTCGTCCGTTGCCTCTCCGCCGTTTGTATTTTCGCCCTCAGCGGAGGCAGCTCCTGCTTCGCCCTGCGAGCCGGACGTGCTGCTGCCTGCTCCGCTTGTGTCTGTAGCTGTATCGCCGTCTGTATCCGTAGCGGCAGGGCTGTCTACACCTGTACCTGCTTCCCCGCTGCCGGCTCCGGCACTGCCCGGCAGCTCACCGCTCGTCATATCCGGCGTGTCGGCATATCCGACCGACAGCCCACACATAAGCAAGGATAAGGACAGGAACAGACAAAAGCATATTTTTTTTATTCTGTTTTTCGTTCTCATAATCGTTCTCCTTTGTACAAGAAGCTCTTGCGGCTACTCTGCCGCGGAAGCGTTCCCGCTCTCGCTTTCGCTCTGTGCTGCGGAGCTTGCTGCAGTTTTTTTGCTTATCGTCACAACGAACTTGCCGATATTACGAGCTGTAACCGATTCGGCCTGCGGTGCAGTATGTCCGCTGAGCGCCATGCAAAATTCTTCATTTCTATCCAAAACGACATTTGGCACAAGCTGCAGGTCGGTCGAAAAATCGTGCGTTTGAGCAGCGTTCTCACCGTATGCCGCAACAAGCGAAAAGCTACTCTGTCCTGCATCCATATTCTTAAAGTCAGAATTGTCCGGAAGCAGAGTAGAATATATATTTGGCGTAAACACTATCTTGTCTATCGCGATTCCGATATATCCGTCGTTTTCTATCTCCAAGGGCTCAAACGTGAGCACGCTTGTTGTGCCGTCATTGCTCGCTGTGATTTCTTCGCTTATAACTAGGGAAATCGGTGTTGCCGCTATATCAAAATTAACAGCAACCTGATTTGACATCGGCTGCGACTCCGCAAACGCCTGTGTCGAAAAAAGGCAGGAAAACAGCAGAACACAGACGAGAAATGCAGAAAAAGGCTTCTTGTATCTAATCCTATGCTTCATTTGTCCTTCCTCCTATACCTTCACCTTCAAGATATCGCTGTACCTCGAATAGTACTTCACTCCGTCA
>CAZQSP010000127.1:0-2695 GCA_964596085.1 uncultured Oscillospiraceae bacterium | reverse complement strand
TTCTCCCCCGCTTATTGAGTACGCCCATACATACGGTCTATATATCTTCTTGTTTTCACCCTCAAGATACTTTCTTGCTCTTACCGCAGGAGCATCGTTTCTTCTGATAGTCAGCGTTTTGTTAAGCACATCCTCATCCGATACCTTAACAGAATATTTCTTTGTAGCCTCATCAAAGCTTATCTCTACTCCCTTTACCTTCTTACCCTTATCATCTACTACTACATAGTCGCAGCCGCTTTTGCTTCCCTTTATCTCCTTTGTATATGGAAGCTCTGCATCAGAAGGAATGACTACCTCGGCAGGCTTATCCTCTCTCGAACTTGCGATAGTAGCATCAATATTTTGAGTTCTTTTTATCTCGCTTGCCATAAAGTTATATATATCCATAGCAGGAGTACCCTTGATATTTTTGATGTAGTGGTCTGCCGGAATCTTTGATGTCGTAGCTCCGTGCCAGCTTGTTTGATACGAAAGTCCGTTTGCATGGCGGGTGAACTTTTCGTCTCTCATATCCTGCTGACATTCCCATACGAGGCACTGAGTCGCAGCAACCCACGCCGCAAAGTCATAGTCTGACCTTCTGCTTGCATTATCACAGTAGTAGTCCGATTCGCCAAAGCCAAGCTCAAAAAGCTCGCTGCTTGATCTTTCCACCGGCGCAAAGTACAAAACCTTTAGTATGTTTTCCATTGCATATTCTAAACCCGAATTTTTGTATGATCTCCATAGCTCCGAATCTTCTGCCACTCTTGCACCGAGGTTTGTTGTATTTCGCATTGCTACTCCATGCTCTGCGCAGTATACGATAGGCTCTACCGCTTCTCCTATGTCAACGCTGTAGGTGTGCATAGGAGATCCCGATTCTGAGCAGCTTCCTATGTCAATCGTCAGATTATCATATATTGCATAATATATCTGCATAAATTTAGATGATGCCATATCATACTCCAGCAATCTTTTACTCACAAGCTCGCCTCTGTATACGGACTTTGGCGCAGCCTCGGCTTCTTCGATTCCCGAAAGCCCCGAAAAAGGAAGTCCCGTTACAGAAAGCATAAATGCTGTAAGGAGTATGAGTCCCTTTTTTAGAATTTTCTTCATTCCGATTTTTTTCCTTTCTTTTAAATTTCTTAGTTTTTTTGTATATTTAAAAGAGTGCCGAAGGCACTCTGAAAAATGGATATGAAAAAACGCAAGGTTTTTCCTTGCGCTTTTGTATGCTGTTATGTTTTTTTCTTAGGTATATTTAGCCTCCGTAAAACATCCAAATTCTGTAGTATGTATCATCGGATTCATTTCTGGAAGCACCCTTCATTCCTTCCGTATCTCCCGGAGAAACTCTTTTGATATATAGGCAGCCGTTTAAGTGACCTCCTCTTTCTACGCAGTTACTGATGTATAGCTCTATGAGTCCCTTAAATCTTTCTACAAAATCCTCTGTCCTTACATATTTGCCAGACCGACCCATATCGCCGAATACATAGTAGCTTCCTCTCGTATCATCGACATTTGCCGCAAGGTCGTCGTCGTACTTCCACTCCGGATAGTTTTCCTTTGCATATTTTATCGCATATGCTCTAAGCTCATCATATGCCTTATCTATATCAAAGCTTTCTACCATCGTATACGGCTTAGACCATGCACCGTATACCTTCTTTCCGTTTACTGTTCTGTAGGCTCTTACTCTTAATTCTATGGTTTTTTCACCGTAATATCCGTATCTTTCATCAAGCGTTCCGCCCGCCTCAAGAAATTCCTCTATTTCTTTACGAACATCATTATTCCATAATACTGCAAACTTCGACCGAGTAAGCTCGCTGTTGATGCGTGCTTGGTTCTTCTTTATATCCTGTCTGTTTATGTATTCATCAACCGTTACGGTTTTAACAGGATTGTCACCCGGAAAATCTTTTTGTACTATCGTAGCCTTTCCACTCGGATACTTTTTCTTGATGTCCTTTACCATAGCGTTATATGTATAGAACTTGTATGTATTTCCTTCTATATCCGGTCCTATAGTAGAGCGCCATTTGGTAGTCTCTCCTGCTTCGGTATATCTATATTGAATCTGGTAGTCTGTTGCTCCTGCGACCGGCTTCCACTCTACTATCGTTGATGTTCCGCAGTCTTCGTCCCACGCACCTGTTACGGCACTTTTACTTGGGACTGATTTCCCCCCCTTTATATTTGAATACTTCGTATAGTAGGTCACACCTGCTATCACCTTATATGCACGAATCTTGTAGTAGTAGGTCTTGCCGCAGGTTCTCTTGGTGTTTGTGTATGTTGTATTGTCTGCTCCCTTTACAGTCCCCACCACCTTATATTTTCCGTTCTTTGATGTTGCCCTGTATACCTTGTAGCCGTCAACACTGTTTATCTTCTCCCAAGTAAGCTTGAGCCTGTCATACCTTACCGAGCTTACCTTTGTGAGACTCGGCTTCATTTTCACTAAGACTTGCGGCAATATATATCCCTGCATAAGCGGGTCTGATGCCATAGCACTAAGTGCCGGTCTAAGGTATCTATCCGTGCCTGCCGTGTCCTTTGCCGTCGTGTCCTTTGCCTCCGTGCTGTCTGCCGTGCTTGCCGTGCTGTTATCGGCGCGCGTTATATACAGCGTTCCGACATTCATCATATCATCGGCAAAGCCTACAGCCGTACTTGTAGCTGCCATACATAACGCAAGCAC
>CAZQSP010000126.1:0-2698 GCA_964596085.1 uncultured Oscillospiraceae bacterium | reverse complement strand
TTGTTTTCAACTGTGATAGCCTCAAACTTACATACCTTCGTGCACTTGCCGCAAGCGATACAGCCGTTTGAACAAGCCTTGCGCGTTACCGCACCCTTGTCCTCGGAGTGACACTGAACCACAACCTTATTCTTAGCAGGTGCGATTCTGATTACATGCTTAGGGCAAGCAGCAGCACAAGCTCCGCAGCCTGTGCAGAGTTCTCTTGCTACAACTGCAACGCCGTCACAAATCTTGATTGCATCGAAGTTACATGCTCTCGTACAGTCACCCAAACCAAGGCAGCCGTACTTACACTGATTCATACCGCCGTAAAGCGTGGAAGCTGCCGAGCAGGTAGTCAGACCCTGATATTCAAGCAGGGATTTAACAGCCTGTGAGTTTCCGTTACACATTACGGTTGCAACCTGAGGCTCTGCGGAACCTGCTTCGATTCCCAGTATAGCTGCAAGTGCTGCCGCACAGTCAGCTCCGCCTACAGGGCACTTATTAGGGCCAACTCCTTCAGGGTCTGCTGCAAGTGCTGTCGCATAGTCATCGCAGCCTGCGAAACCGCAGCCGCCGCAGTTAGCGCCCGGGAGCTGTTCTCTTAACTGAATTACTGTTTCGTCTACAGGTACGAAGAATACCTTGGCTGCGATAGTAAGGATGACAGCGAAAACGAAACCCATTGCTACTACTAACAATACCGGTGTTAAAATTGCACTCATTTTCTTCGCCTCCTTTTATACCAAGCCGCCGAATCCCATAAATGCGAGGGATAACAGTGCAGCCGCAGTCATTGTGATAGGTACGCCTCTGAACGGTGCCGGAATATCGTTGTTTCCTTCGATCTTTGTTCTCATACCTGAGAAGATAACCATTGCAAGCAGGAAGCCTGCACCTGCGCCGAAGGAGTTGATCAATGCCAATCCGTATCCGTAGCCTGCATCGATGTTGTTGATACAAACACCGAGTACAGCACAGTTTGTAGTGATAAGAGGAAGGTATACACCAAGTGCCTTATGTAAGGAAGGTATGAATTTCTTCAGTACCATTTCTACGAACTGTACCAGTGCAGCGATGATAAGGATAAATACGATCGTCTGTAAGTATGCGATATCCCATGCATTCAAAAGCTGCATGATCGGCCATGTAGCAGCGGTTGCCAATACCATTACGAAGATAACCGCAACACCCATACCGATTGCTGAGTCTAATTTCTTTGATACTCCAAGGAATGGACAAATACCAAGGAATTGAGCCAATACATAGTTGTTTACTAAAATCATTCCGATTAAAACGCTAAGCCACTGTGCCATTATGCTTCAACTCCTTTCGTTTCGATTTTAAGTCCGTCTAATTCAGCAATGCACTTTTCCTGCTGACACATGCTTGCAAGAGCACAGCCCTGGCAGTCAAAGTCTCTAGGAGTCTTGCCCTTGGAGGAAAGAATCTTGTTTACAACTGCGATAGCGCAAGCGTAAACGAAGAAGCCGCCCGGAGCAAGTGCGATGATCATCATAGGATGTTCTGAAATGAACGGAATAGCAATAGTTAATTTGGCAACGAGTTCCTCGGAGCCAAGGAAGAATCCGGAGAAAATAGTTCCGTTACCGATGATTTCTCTTACTGCACCGATGCAAGTCAGGGATAAGGTGAATCCGAGACCCATACCGATACCATCAAGTGCTGAATCAAGAACGCCGTTCTTGTTAGCAAACATTTCGGCTCTGCCGAGGATGATACAGTTTACTACGATCAGCGGTAAGAATACACCGAGTGAATTGTACAGCGGTTCAGCGAATGCCTGAACGATGAACTGTACCAATGTTACGAATCCTGCAATCAATACGATGTAGCACGGGATTCTTACTTTGTCGGGAATCAGCTTAGCCAGCAGTGAAATTGCGATGTTGGAGCAAACAAGTACTGCCGTAGCTGCGATACCCATACCCATACCGTTGAATGCCGAGGATGTTGTCGCAAGTGTCGGACAAGTACCGAGCAATAATACAAGGTTAGGGTTTTCTTTGATGATGCCCTTCGTGAGGACTGCTAATCTATTTACTTTCTCTTTCATTAGTTAGCACCTCCTACTGCTTCAAATTGTGCAAGTGCTGCACATACTCCCTGGTAAACACCGTTGGAGGAAATTGTTGCACCGCTGATGAAAGTCAGAGCACTGTCGCCCTTGATGTTTTCAGCGTTTGCAAGTTCTGTAAGTCCCTGATACTGAGCCAGGTATGAAGAATCGTGAGCCTTAGTACCAAGACCCTTGGTATCAGCATGTGCCGTAACCTTAACGCCTGTGATGGCGCCTGTGCTGTCGATACCTACCATTTCTGTCAAAAGTCCGCCGAAGGAGGCCGTCTTAACCGTAACAACCATACCCACGCCGTCTGCAACATAGCAGTCGGTTACGAATACCTTATCCGGAACTGTTACAACCAAATCTCCCGTATACTGTTCGAAAGATTCTGCAGCCGGAAGAAGCTCAGCTCTTGCAGCGTCCGCAGCTCTTGCCGAATTTTCTGCAATGATAGGAGCTGTGATGGAGTTTACATATGCCAGTGCAAATGTGATGACCAAACAGATTGCTACGAGAACAACTGTCGGCTGGATATATTCCTTAAATGTATTACTTTTCATTTTTCTTAGCACCTCCATACATTCTCTTCTGGAAGAAGTTGTCGATGTGCGGTGTCAGGCAGTTCAT
>CAZQSP010000125.1:0-2729 GCA_964596085.1 uncultured Oscillospiraceae bacterium | reverse complement strand
CTATAAGGTGCCATCTGACAGGTTTGACCCCGTCATACTTATTCATTATCTCCTGCACCTTGTTCTCACCTATATCGGTAATGCCACAGTCTATTGCCTCATTTATCTCGTCTACATCGTGAAGCTTGGTTACAGCCACCAACAGAACATCGTCTCCCGTTCTTCCGGAGCGTGCCGCCGCTTCGTTCTTTTGCTGTGTAATGTAAGCAATATTTTCTCTAATTGACATTTCCCTCACTCTCCTTATCAAGCATTCCAACATTTGCGAGGATCTCGTCGTAGTTTTTTACGGTTGCGACCGCCACCCCGTCCTCGTTATAGAAATATGTGTTTTCCGCTACAGCCGTCTGACCGTCGTCTGCCAATATGCTTATCGGTATAAAATTGTAGCTTCCGAACTTGTCCTTTACATACACGCCCTTTTGCCCGTCAAACTCCGTAATGCTGTCCGATTTCAGCAATATGCCCGTCTTGTCCGAGTAAATTATCCTGCATTTCCTTGTGCGATATTTGTCAAAAAACTCATAATAGCGATTGCAGCTTAATACAAGCTTGTATTTGTTTCCTTCCTTGCTTACGGAGGCCACCCTTGCCTTGAGGTCCGAAGCATCGTCAAGCTCAAGTGTAACGCTGCTGCCCTGCTCAAAGCCCCTTGCCTCGCCCTCGGAAATCCATGTGCACAGATACCATTCCTCGTTATTTACTATCTTGAAAAGGCAGTCGCCTGCGGCGATATTCTTGCTTTTGCAGTCATTCACGCGAAATTCGTCTGTCGCTGCCTTCTTTAGTATCGACTCTGTCACACTGTAGATGCTGTCTGCCGTCAGCTCGGATTCCAGCCCGTCGTAACAGTAGCTGACAATTCCTCTTTCTTCGTTACGGTAAGCCTTGCCTGCAAGGCTTAGTATCTTGCTATTCCTTCGCACAAGCTTTCCCTGTGCAATGTGGCGCTGTGCGCTCCCCGATGACTGAGCCCTGTATACCTGTTCGTCGCGGATAAGCACGCACTCTGCGCTTACACCTGTCTGCAGGCTCCCGTACTCTGCCGTATATGTATCCACGAATATATCCGACACATTCGGAACCACATAAATATACAAATACAGCAGTATAAACAAAAGCACGGCTGCTGCTATCCATATTTTGCTTTTTATATTTGAGTTTTTCTTTGTTTTTTTGTTCTCCATTGTATTATTCTAACACAAGAAAAAATGCAATACAAGCTCATATCTGCTGTTTTGAGATAATTGAAGCCAGTATTTTTTTCTCGTCCTTGCTGAGCTCCTTCGCCGTCTCAATATATTTTTTGAGCAGCTCGGGTCGTCTTTCTGCGGTCAAACGCAGTGAGCATTCGTACTGCCAAAGGTGTATCAGCTTGTGGTTGCCGCCGACGAGCACCTCCGGCACTCCCAAGCCTTCGTATTCGCGCGGCTTGGTATACTGGTCGAATTCCAAAAGTCCCGAATATATGGATTCCTCGGTAGCTGATTCCCTGCTTCCGAGAACCTCCGGTATAAAGCGCGATACGCTGTCAATCAGCACCATCGCCGGAAGCTCTCCACCCGTCAAAATGTAGTCGCCTATGGAGATTTCTTCCATACCCCACTCGTCTATTATGCGCTGGTCTACTCCCTCGTAGTGTCCGCACAAAATCGTGATCTCGTCGCATACGGAAAGCTGCTCTATCTTCTCCTGATCCAGGAGCCTTCCGCGCGGTGACATATAGATCATAGCTGTGCGTTTTTGCGGCTTGCACGGCACAAGCCCCAACGAACGCAGCGCATCAAAGACAGGCTGGGCTGTCATCACCATGCCCGGTCCGCCCCCGAACGGCGTGTCGTCAGTCTTACGATGCTTGTCCACAGTATAATCTCTGATGTTTATCAGATTTATGTCCAATATTCCTTTTTCTCCCGCTCTGCCCAGTATGCTGCTTTCCGTCACAGCCGTAAACATCTCGGGAAAAAGTGTCAGTATATTCACTTTCATAGTCTTATTCTACCTTGATTGCAGCCTCGTCGATAAAGCCCGGTATAAGCTGTATCCTTACAAATTTCTCCGCAATATTAACTTCCTTGACAAATTCTCCGACTACAGGTATCAGAGCCTCCTTGCCGTTTGGCAGCTCGATCTGATAGATGTCCTGTGCGGAATTTTGAAGTACATCCTTGATTTTACCTATCGTATCCCCGTTTTCTATATTGAATACTGTGCAGCCTATCAAATCCTTTACATAAAAGCTGTCCTCGGGCAGCTCCCTAAGCTCCGCCTCCGTGATGTATACATCTCTTTCCTTCAGCGCCTCTGCCATATTGCGGTCGTCAACTCCCTTGAGCTTCAAAACAGCAGTGTTCTTCTGATATCTTACACCCTCTATTTTGTATGGCTGATATTTGCCCTTGCTCTCGAGCAAAATCTCCTCTATTTCTTCAAATCTTTCCTTGTAATCGGTATAATGATATACCTTTACCTCGCCTCGCAGCGCTACTGCGTTTACTATCTTTCCTATTTTAATTTTTTCCATATTTTCCTCGATTATACAAGAGGCACATACCCAAACATTTTACCCTGTCTAAAGTATGTGCCCAAATCTTCGCAATCGAATCGTTAGCGCGATTATTCCTTAACGATATCTACTTTCACCTTTTTATTGTTTTTTGTGGCCGCAGCGTTTACAACGGTACGCAAAGCCTTCGCAATTCTTCCTTGCTTACCGATGACCTTACCCA
>CAZQSP010000124.1:0-2742 GCA_964596085.1 uncultured Oscillospiraceae bacterium | reverse complement strand
GTGCCGTCTCGATCAAGTATGGCGCCCTGTAGCCGAGTCTGCACACCGCAAGCTCCTCCACCGACAGAGCTGCCAGCACCTCCGGCTCAGGTATCGCAAAATACTCTTTGCCGCAGTACTCACCAATCCTCTCGCCGAAGCTTGTCGCCAGGCTCTCTATACAGCCCTTGATGCGCGGTATATTGTTGTTTTGCGATATGATAAACGAAACCAGAGCTTCCCAAAATTCCTGCTTCAAAATTCGGATGCCTCCGCCGTATTCCGCTGCTTTCTTGATTTGCTCGTCGCCAAAGCCTGCCTTTATCTCCGCATAGTCCCTATCCAGGTCAAGATAGGCTCTCCATATCTCCTCGAACTCCCTTTCGCTGCAGTTGTCTATCGTCAGCGTGCCTCTCGTGCCTCTCGCCGCGCCTGCACCGTCTGTCCTGTCCTCGTCAGCATCATATCGCATATTGACGATCTGACCCCTCGCTGTTCCGGTATAGCTTCCGTCCTGCTGTCTTTCCCAACGGAAGCACTGTCCGCAGTCGAAAATGTGATCCAAATTAAATTCGCTCAGGCCCTCTTTTATGTACTTCATCTTCCCATTTCCTCATTTGCCCTCAGTCTACGGCTCTGATTTCAATATCCACCTTCGATACATTGAATGCCGTCATACCCTCTACAGCTTCCTTTATCTGCTTTTGAATTTCCGATGCGCACTGCCACGCCGGATAGCCGTGTCTCAGCCTCATTGCGACAAATAGCTCGTATGCCTCGGGATTTGCGCTTTGGCTGATATATACGGTTTTTGCCCCTGCCGGATGCCTTTGCACGACACAGGAAACGATATCGTTTATCGAGCGCTCCGATATCAGATAATCGCCCAAATAGCTGTAGGTCGGTCTTACAACCGTCCTGTCGCTGCCCAGGCCTTGATCCTTTCCTCTGAAAAACCTGAGCTGATCCATAAAATATCCGGCAAAGCTCCTTTTGAGCTGCGGTGCCGGTGCCGGTATGACGTGCTTGCCCAGCTGGTCGCGCTGCTGACGCGCCTTTCTCCTCTCTGCCTCCGTTGTAATATCCTCAATGGCTATCCTATTGGGACTGTCATCCGCAGGCCTTGGCAGCTCAAGTCTCTCCATGATTTTATCGACCATACCCTTGCTCGTTCCCAAAACCAAAATAGATTCCGGCTTGCACCTTTCTATCTGTTTTTTGACAGCCTCTGTCTGCTCGTCGCTGATAAACAAAGCGGTCTTTACCGCGCCTATCTTTGTGCCTGCCCTCTTTGCCGACGAGCCTGCCATAACCGTATTTTTGTATATGAACAGCCCGTCATCTATAATTGCTTCTATATTATTTTGTCGGCTCAGCTCCATCGCATGAAAGCTTTTGCCTGTACCGCTTTTCCCTACCAGGGTAAATATCCTCATTTCCCCACCTCTCTGCCGTATGACCCTTTAATTTACTTTCCTCTGTCATTTCGGCGCAGTTTATTTTCTTGCAAAAAAACTATTTATTTTACTTTACTATTATACATCATTCTGATATAATTGTCTGCGTAAAGATATATCTTTTTTATAGGAGGAACATAATGGCTTATAAGATTAAAGATGCTTGCATCGCTTGTGGCGCTTGTGCAGCAGAATGTCCTGTAGAAGCTATCTCCGAAGGCGACATCTATGTTATCGATGCTGATAAGTGCATTGACTGCGGTTCATGCGCAGATGCTTGCCCGGTAGATGCTCCGGTAGAAGGCTAAGATTTACATTAAAAAAACAACCGAGCTTAACAAGTCGGTTGTTTTTTTTATCATTTTGTACCGTTATTCAATGTCCTGCATATAATATGCAAGTGCGTGCAGGCTGTCGCTCATATGAACATTCTCTACAGCAATGTCCTCAGGCAGCTCCAAATCCACCGCCGTAAAATTCCAGATTCCCTTTACGCCCGCACCGGCAACCGTATCTGCTACGATTTGTGCCTTCTCTGCCGGAACCGTGATTACGGCAATATCCACCTGTTCCTTTTCGATAAAGCTTGCAAGAGAGCCGCAGGTCATAATTTGCGCATCCTTAAATTCAACATCTTGGATAATCTGTTTTACATCAAAGATACCACAGATGTGAAAGTTGCTCTCGTTGATGGAAATATAGCTTGCCATAGCCTGACCCAATCTTCCGTATCCGACGATTACCAGCTTATATTCCTTATCCAGCCCCAGAATTACTCCTATTTCATCGTACAGATTGTTTACGCTGTAGCCGTAGCCCTGTTGCCCGAAGCCGCCGAAATTGTTCAAATCCTGTCTGATCTGTGAAGCTGTATATCCTATCAGCTTGCTCAGATCCTTGGACGAGATCTTCTCAATTCCTTTCTTTTGCAATTCCTTCAGATATCTTCTGTATCTGGGCAATCTTTTAATAACCGCCTTGGATATCTGCTTTTCCTTCATCTCTGACACCTGCCTGTTCCGATTATGTTATTCGATTATTTGTTTTCTTCAACGTATTTAACCAAATCACCGACCGTCTGGATGTTTTCAACATCCTCATCGGGGATTTCAATTCCAAATTCGTCTTCGATAGCCATGATAATCTCTACTGCATCAAGCGAATCAGCCGAGAGATCCTTCATAAGGTTTGTCTCCATCGCAACGTCCGCTTCTTCAACCTGTAACTGGTCGATGATTATGTCTCTAATTTTATCAAAAATCATAAAAACAGCCTCCATTCTGTTTAGTAAAAATTACTATGAAAT
>CAZQSP010000123.1:0-2794 GCA_964596085.1 uncultured Oscillospiraceae bacterium | reverse complement strand
CTCTGTCAAATACCTTGGAAATACCGGCAACATCTGTGAGTGCCTTCGCAAAGAGCCCTCCTGTACAGGATTCGCAGCAGGAAATTGAAATATTCTTTTCTATCAGCTTTTTTCCTACAACATCTATCAAATCCTCATTGTCCGTACTGTAAATGTATTCTCCGATAAGCTCCTTGACCTTGGAAAGCATTTCCTCAACACCTGCTTTAGCCTCTGCCAAGCTTGTGCGCTTGGAGGTGATGCGGAGCGAACATTCGCCCTCCTTTGCATATGTTGCGATGGTTGGGTCTGTCTGCCCGTTTATCAAAGGAAGCAGCCTTGTTTCCATAGAGGACTCTCCCAAGCCAAAGCATCTGACTATTCTGTAGTATATCACGCTGTCCTGTTCCGATACCAGGCGAGGCTTGAGCTGCTGCTCCCACATTGCCGTCATTTCTCTCGGAGGCCCCGGCAGTGCCGCAATCATCTTTCCGTTTTTCTTCAGCATAAAGCCCGGAGCCGTTCCGCCCGGATTGTCAAGTATCTCTGCATTTTCCGGAAAATACGCCTGTTTTTCGTTATTGTCCGTCCAGCGATAGCCGGCTCTTGCGAAGGTCTGCTTAAGCCATGTCAAAACCTCTTCTCGACAGCTTATTTTCTCGCCGAAGTATTCTGCGATTATTTCCTTGGTCAAATCATCCTGAGTAGGTCCAAGACCGCCCGTAGTGATGATTAAATCACAATCTCGGTAAGCAAGTCCTATCAGTTCTTTGAGCCTTTGAGGATTATCGCCCACCGTGTAATGATACATAACATCATAGCCTATATTTTGAAGCTGCTGCGACAGGAAAGCCGCATTTGTATTTACCACCTGGCCGAACAAAATCTCCGTTCCCACCGTCAGAATAGCTGTTTTCATATTATCACCGTGTCCTTACATCGAAAAAACGCTTTTATTCTTTACAACATATTCAATACCGGAATATACGGTCATCACGAGGCTTGCATAAAGGAAGGCATAGCTCGCATATTCGTATATATCCCAAGCTATTGCAGGAAGCAAAAGCAGCATAGGCACCGCAATCATCTGCAAAACAGTTTTTATCTTGCCGCTCATTCCCGCCGCAATAACTATTCCTTCAGATGCAGCCACGGTTCTCATACCCGCAACGGTAAATTCTCTTGCCAAAATGATGATAAGCATCCATCCCGGGACATAGTCCGGTATCAAAAGGCAAAATGCCGAATAAACCAAAATTTTATCAGCCAACGGATCCATTATCTTTCCGAAGTTTGTAACAAGATTGTGCTTTCTGGCAATTTTGCCGTCAAGCATATCCGTAAGTGATGCGAGAACAAATATCACGAAAGCCGCTATGTGATGTCCGAGCATATATGCCGCAATGAAAAACGGCACAGCAATAACACGTCCAATCGTCAGTTTGTTAGGTAAATTCATTTTTAGACCTCCTTGCCTACCAAATCATAATCAAAAGCATCCTCAATTTCAACTCTGACTATATCGCCAGCCTTAAGCTCTCTGTCAGATGTGAATAAAACGGAATTGTCAATCTCCGGCGCATCGTAACGGCTTCTTCCGATATAGCTTCCGTCCTCATCTCTTTCCTCGACCAAAACCTCTATTGTCTTTCCGATTTCAGCCCTGTTAAGCTCAAGAGAAATATCGAGCTGTCTTCTCATAATTCCGTCAAGCCGTTCTTCCTTTATGTCCTCGTCAATTTGATTTTCCATCTCGCCGGCAGGAGTGTTTTCCTCCTGTGAGTATGCAAAAACACCGAGCCTTGCAAATCTCGTGCTTTCCACGAAATTAACAAGCTTTTCGTAATCCTCGTCGGTCTCACCCGGGAAGCCTACGATGAGTGTCGTCCTTATATGAATATCCGGAATCCTTTTTCTGAGTCTTTCTATCGTATCGGAAATTGATGCCTCGGTGGATCTGCGCCGCATTGACTTGAGCACTGCATCTGACGAGTGCTGTATCGGAATGTCAATATAGTGACAAATCTTAGGCTCTGTTGCCATTACCTCGATAAGCTCATCAGTAATTCTGTCCTCATAGCAATACATCAGCCTTATCCATTCGATGCCGTCTATCTCGCAAGCCCTGCGCAAAAGCTCCGGCAGCTTATATTCACCGTAAAGGTCAATGCCGTAATTTGTAACATCTTGTGCGATGAAAATCAGCTCCTTGCAGCCTGCCTGTGCAAGCTCACCTGCTTCCGCAAGGACATCCTCTATAGTCTTACTTCTGTAATCGCCTCGTATCGACGGAATAACACAGTATGCACATCTGTTGTTGCAGCCCTCGGCAATCTTCAAGCTTGACGAAAAACAATTATCGTCAAGCTTTCGTTCGAGCCTAGGCAGAACCGAAGCGAAGCAGTCTGTCACGACCTTCTGCCTTTCATCTCGGTTTTTGTCGAGCTTTTCGAGTATTTCCGGAAGTCTTTCATACTCATTTACGCCTATGAAGCAGTCAACCTCCGGCATTTCTTCAAACAGCTCGTCCGCATAGCGTTTCGCCAAGCAGCCCGAAACAATGATTTTTTTGCCCTTGTCCTTGTACTCGCAAAAATCAAAGATTCTCTCGATGGATTCCTTTTTTGCATCATTGATGAAACCGCAGGTATTTATCATTATCGCATCCGCAGCTTCCGGAGTTTCGACGATTTCGTTTCCCGAGCCAAGCAAAATGCCCTTCGCAACCTGCGTATCATTAAAATTCTTGGGACATCCAAGCGTTTCAATAAAGATTTTCATTGCTTAATTTTCCTCATTTTCTGTCGTATTTATG
>CAZQSP010000122.1:0-2808 GCA_964596085.1 uncultured Oscillospiraceae bacterium | reverse complement strand
CTGTGATGGAGCCCTTCTTAGCTGTTGACTTAGCAGTGATCTTGAGTTCCTTAACATTTCCGCCGAGCTTTTCGCTGATAACCTTAACGAGTTCAAGATAGTAACCTGTGTCGCCATCCAATTCGTACTGCTGTCTCTGAGTCAGTGCGTTGTAAGCATCGAGTGCAGCCTGCATATCAGCACCAGTTGCGCCCGGCTTAGTTGCCTTGATGAGCAGTGTCTTTGCATTGAGGATCTCTGCATTGTAGAATTCACCATAGTTATCTTCTACATCAGCATTCCCCTCATCTGAGTTAACCAGGTACAGATTCAAACCTAAAGCAGCTTTTATCTTCTGATAGTCCTCATCCTGAGTAACTCCCGTAAGTGCAAATCCTTCAATTCCATCATCTTCTACTGCATCAAGATCATCCTGCAATGCATCGCCCTTAGCGATGAGAGCCTTAGCTTCTTCCTTGAGTGCGATGTACTTAGGTAAATCAGCATCAGACTGAGAGTCTACTTCTTCCATCTTCTCAAGTAATGCTTCTGCTGCATCATCGATTTCCTCTGCCAGTAATGCGTTAACCTTGTCATAAGCTTTCTTTAATGTATCAGCATTGCTGATATTCGTTGCACCTGCAAGACTGATATATTCTGCATATGCAGCGTATGCTTCCTTAACAGCATCTCTGTCAGCAACTGTAAGCTTGCTTTCGCTCGGAAGATCCTTGATCTTCTTTTCTACAGCCTTCTTCATATCCTTGAGCTCGTCATCAGATTTAGCGCCTGTTACGAGAGCCTGTGCTTCTGCGTATGCAGCCTTAACGCCCTCAACTGTAGTTGCAGCATCAAGCAGCTCAGCACCCTTTGCTTTGAGTTCAGTGAAGACACCCCCATCAAATGCCTTTTTGTAATCGTTCTTGTCATCCAACAGACCGTAAGTCTGTGCGATGAAACCATCCAATGCTTCCTTGTATGCTCTTATAGCTTTATCAACGTCTGCAAAATCATCGTCCTTGAGAAGCTTGCCAAAGTCCTCAGCAGCCTTCTTCATGATGGAGTCGATTTCGTCATAGGACTGAGCATCAAGCAATGCCTCAAGTGTATCCTGTGCGATTTCGTTCCAATCCTCTGTCTGATCGTAATCACCGCTTACTGTATAGTATGTTCCAAGCAGATAAACGAGATCTGCATCAGCAGTCTTGTCTGCACCGTAGGAAACCTTCTTGGTTGCTGCTGTTGCAGCTCCGCCTTCATCAGTTCCCAAAGCCTCGGTGCCGTCCTTGTACATCTTTTCTGCTGCATCTTCTACAGCTTCCTTGAATTTGGTGTAAGCATATTTAGCTTCTTCAAGCTTCAGATTGACATCATAGCTCTTATCATTATCTTCGATCTTCTGAGCTGCTAATTGAATATAATAAGCAGGAGTGCCGTATTCGCTTGCATCAAGATCAGCGTAAACAAGCTCTTCAGCCTTCTTAACTGCTGCATCTACCTTAGCATCGTCATACTGCTTAACGCCCCAGTCGTATCTTGCTTTCAGTTTTTCGCCGAATTTAACCACATCAGCATAAGCATCAGCAGCATCCATAGCCATCTTTAATGTGCCATAGAACTTTGCATTGCTTTCTTCATCGTCAGGGACAAAATCAACAACTAAGCTATCTACCGAATTGCCTTTGGTAGCATTCAGATAAGCTTCAACTACCTTCTTGGAGTCGTCGATAGCCTTCTTCATAGCGTTGTAAACAGCGATACCCTCGCTTCTTGTTACCTTTTCGTAATTAGCGATAGCTACGCCAAAAAGCTCACCGTCCTTGGAAGTCTTAGTTTTGCCTTCCCAGAACTCTTTCCAGATTTTATCATTGGTGCAGTTATCCTTGAAGCTGTAGGTAGAATCAGAATCCGGGAATAAATCTGCTAAAACCGGAAGATATCCGTATGCACGAGTTGCATATAAATCTACTAATGTGCTTACAGTTGTTCCCTCAGTAACCTTATCGAAAGCTTCATCATCAAGGGTCTTGATATTTCCAAGCTCTGCATCAAACTGTGCATATGCAGCCTCGTACTCAGCAAGCTTTGTTCCGTTAAGATCTTCATCATCGGTTATCTTCTTTAATGCATCGATGTCACTAAGAGCAGCCTTGAGATCAGCTATAACAGCTTCTACTGCTTCTACTGCTGTAAGATTTTTTATTTCGCCGGCCGTAGCATCATCACGAACCGAACCAACATATTGAGTACCTTCTACAGGCTCATCCTTGGAATAATCCTTATCCTCTGAATTGTACTTGCTCAAATCAATCTTGGTTTTTTCAAGGATAGCGTTCTTAGTATCATTTAACTGAGCCTTGTTGAGTTCCTCAGTCATCATCTCCAACGCAGCAACCATACCTGCCTTTGTCAGGAGGCTGGCAAGAGCTACGGAAGGCTCACCCTCAATAAGCGTAATGTCTACATTTCCTTCCAGGTAGTTGTTAACCAGTGCAGTATCTTTAGGATATACTTCTGCCAGCTTTGCATTGATTGCATCGTCGATTGCCTCTTCAGCAGCATCAATTACAGCATCAGCAGCAGCAGCGAATGCAGCTTCCTGATAACCCCTGATTTCTCCATCAGTAGTTGCAGTACCTGTTGTTAATGCTGCAAATTTCTCATCGTTGTAAGCATAGGACTTTACTGCCTGTTCTTTGGCATTGTCCAAATACTTAATGAGATTTTCTTTTTCAGTGTCGAGTTTGGCTTTATAATCTTCGTCTGTATACGTTGTAGCTGCGAAAGCACTTCCGAAGCTGAAAGTAAACATAACAGCGATTGCCAAAA
>CAZQSP010000121.1:0-2810 GCA_964596085.1 uncultured Oscillospiraceae bacterium | reverse complement strand
TAAGCTCGTCACAGGCAAAAAGCACCTTTTCCATTTCCTTTTCCGGTGCCACATCAGCGCAAAGACCGTAGCCGTGCGAAACGATTGCATGTATCATATCGTCCTCGATTCCTGCCTCCCTGAGCAGCTCAGGTGCCTTCTTGCAGTGCTCCTCCGGCCACATTTCAAAATCTATATCGTGCAGCAGACCTACGATAGCCCAAAATTCCTCTTCCTCGGCATACCCAAGCTTTTTTGCGAAATAACGCATAGCTCCCTCAACCATTCTGCCGTGGTGCAGATGGAAATCGTCCTTATTATACTTTTTAAGTAATTCATATGCTTCATCTCTTGTAATCATATTGCCCTCCTACTGTATGAAACTCTCTGTTCAAATTTATATATTACTACGCTGTTTAAATACTCTGTTTTAACCTTCGGATAATTTGCAACCGTGCCATTTATTCGTGCGCCGACAGTCTCTTTTGCTCTCGTTCCTCCTTTGACGGAAGCTGTGCAATTATGACCGCTGCGAATATTACAACGCATCCCAGCAGCTCCCTGCCGGACATCGACTCATGCAGAATGATCGCACCTGCTATTACCGCAAATACCGATTCGAGGCTCATAAGCAGTGAAGCAATCGTCGGCTCGGCATCCTTTTGCGCCACAACCTGCAGTGTGTATCCGACACCGCTCGAAAGAACACCTGCATATAATATAGGCAGCCAACAGTCCAAAATCGCAGCAGGCTCCGGCTCCTCAAATATGAACATACATATCATTCCAAGTGCGCCCGAGACAAGAAACTGTATGCAGGAAAGCTTCACTCCGTCGAGCCTTGGAGCGAAATAATCGACTACCATAATATGCACCGTAAATCCGAATGCGCAAAGGAGAACCAACATATCTCCGAGCTGAAGCTTGAACGTGGAATCGGTCATACAAAGCAAATACAAGCCTGCCGCTCCCATAAGCACACACAGCCACATTATCGGTCGCACCCTTTTGCCTATCACGAGTGAAAAAATCGGAACCAAAACAACATACAAGGTCGTGATAAAGCCTGCCTTTCCGGCTGTAGTGTAGCTGACACCAAACTGCTGCAGACTTGAGGCCGCAAACAGTACAATCCCGCAGCACACTCCACCTATAATCAATAGCCTGTTCTGTTTTGTCTTTTCATCTTTTGAAATATTCTCGGCATTTACTTTGCCTTTACTCATCAGCAAAATAACCGGTATCAATACAAGACCTCCGATAAACATTCGGATGCCCCCGTAGGTAAACGGACCGATGTAGTCCATACCGCTCTTTTGTGCAACGAACGCCGATCCCCAGATCGCCGCTGTAATAAGCAGCATAATATTGCTGCGCATTTTCTTACTCATCTTTTTTCGTTCCTTTTCATTAAACTGCACGTCGCTCGCTCGCAAGGAGCTTTGGTCGATATTTATTACATAATAACAAAAAAACTCGCAGCTTTCAAGCCGATATAATGCAAAAAGCTATGCCGTTACGGCGGATATAGCTGTTTTGTATCTTATCCTTGCAATATTCTTTGTTTCGGAGGCACTAAAACGCCGTACCTGCTGAAAAATTTTTATAAAAAGCTCACACTCCCGCACTTTTATTTCACCGGCATATATGATAGAATTGTATCGTTGCGATGTGGCGTTATTGCAAATCACAGGGTAATATATAAGCTAATATAAAACAGGATTATATTTTATGAACAATTTATCAGATAGATTATTTATAGCGACATTTTCCGAGGATGCTCTTAATGCGGCTAAGGATTTTGCCGTGGGACTTGAAATCAATCACACCTGCATTTCCGAGGGGCTTGATCCGTCGAATCGTGACCGCCTGCTGACGGAGATACGCAGCGATATCGCCGCTGCCGGAATTTCATCTCCGAAAAAGCTTTTTCTGCACGGACCCTTCACGGAGATACACCCTGCTGCGATAGACTATCGTATGCGCGAGCAGGCTGCAGAAAGGCTCGATCAGGCATATGAGGTCTGTGCCGCACTCGGCATAAACCGCATGGTGGTTCATACAGGTTGGCTTCCTTTTGTATATTTCAAGGAATGGCAGGCGGAAAAGGCTGCGGTCTTTTGGCAGAGCTTTATGGCAGGCAAGCCCGACGATTTTCGCATTTATGTCGAAAATGTGCTTGATGATGAGCCATATATGCTGCTTGATATGATGAGGCGCATTGGCGATCACCGGATCAAGCTTTGCCTCGATATCGGACACGCATATGCGATGACACAGGCAGACATTGCTGTTGAAAAATGGATCGAGCTTTTGGGACGGCACATCGGACATTTTCATCTGCACAACAACGACGGAAACAGCGATACTCACGCCGCCTTTGATTGCGGAGCTATGGATATCTCTGCTATTTTACAGCTTATCGGCACATACTGCGACCGTGATGTGACCATGACAATCGAGGCACGTGATGCGAGGAGCTGTCTTTCATGGCTGAAGGCGCACGATTTCATATAACATAACAATTATAGCCAACAATATATTCAAATTACAATTTACAGATTATTGATTATGGAGGTAAACATATGCAGCAGGCTATGCACTTACAGAAAATTCTCGATACCATAGACAAAATGGGAGCTTTGAGCAACGAGGCGATTGATGCGGCAAAGGAGCGGCAGGAAATTCTCGCAAAGCCTACCGGAGCGCTCGGAACACTTGAGGATATCTCGGTTCAGCTCGCGGGCATTACCGGAAGGGTCAAAAATGATATCAGAAAGCAGGCTATCGTCATCATGTCTGCGGACAACGGCGTTGTGTCCGAGGGAGTT
>CAZQSP010000120.1:0-2842 GCA_964596085.1 uncultured Oscillospiraceae bacterium | reverse complement strand
ACTTCAATCGAGTTTGAAATCTCCTGCGGTCTGAAAATAATATGCTCCTTATAGAAGTCAATATCCTTGAAGAATTCTACCTGAGCCTCAGGTGAAGGTGCAAGTGCCGTACAGGAGGCGACCTTAGCCTTGCCGCATTTTACGAGGTCGAGCATAGAATCCTGAATCACCTCGGTATAGCAGGACAAACCCTCAAATTCTGATTCGCATAGGCCGTAAAGCACTGCGTTGGCAACCGAGCCGACACCGGACTGAATCGGAAGCAGAGCCCTTCCGAGGCGACCCTCGGAAAGCTCATGCTCGAAAAATTTAATGATGTTTTCGCCGATTTTTTTTGAGTCCTCGGAAATAGCAGCCAAGGGTCTGGTAAGGTCGCTCATATCGGAAATCACGACAGCCTTGATTTTATCCCAGCCGCAAGGAATGTACGGCGTGCCGATACGATCGCCCGCGTGTGTCAGCGGAATCGGCTGACGGCAAGGCGGTTTTTCGCACATATATATGTCCGCCATGCCTTCCAGAGCCAAAGGCTTTGCCATGGCTATCTCAACGATAACGGAATCTGCCTCAGCAACATATGTAGGAGTATTTCCGACGGAGGTGGTTGGAATCAGATTGCCGTCCTCAGTGATTGCAAGTGCCTCCACCAGTGCGATATCAGGCTTTTTTACCTGTGCCGCGGCGATAAACTCAGGACTCCTGCCGAGATGCATATCAATATAATCCACATCGCCGGCATTTATTGCTTTTCTGAGCGTAGAATTGGTCTGATAGGGTAGGCGCTTTCCTATGATGCCCGCTTCTGTCAGCTCTGTGTCAACCTCAGGACCGACGGAGGCACCCGAATAAAGGTCGATTTTAATTTTTCTTCCGGCTTTTGCCTGCTCTGCCAAGGCGTGCGGCACAGCCTTGGGGTATCCTGCGTTGGTAAAGCCGCTGATCCCGACAGCCATACCGTCATGTATCATAGAGGCAGCCTCCTCAGCCGTACATATAAGCGAGAAAGCCTGACTGTGCCTCAGCCTTTTCTTCAATTCGTATTCTCTTGTCCCTTCGCCGCTTATGCTTGTATTTTCAAGCTCGGCACCGTTTGCAGGCTCCGCACCGCTATTCATTTTACTTTTCATTTTGAACTCCTCATAGAAAGCCTTATAAAGCTGTCATACAAAAAAATTGATCACTCAAATTATATAACAGGGCGCACAAAAGTGACAAGCACCTGATTGCATTATTTTTGCATATAGGGTAAAATGATATCAAGCTAACAAACGGAGCAGGTATCCTTGTAGATAAGCGGCAAAACCACATAAAAATGAAAGAAAGGCTTGTAGGGGGAGACTTAAAATGAGAAAAACAAAAATAATATGCACACTCGGTCCGGCATCTGTAAACGAGAGCGTGATTGAAAAAATGCTGGAGGCAGGCATGGATGTTGCGCGAGTCAATTTTTCGCACGGAAGCAGAGAGGAGCACGGCAAAACCATTGATCTGTTCAGAAGCGTACGTGAGAGAGCAGGAAGGGCTGCTGCCGTAATGCTGGATACAAAGGGACCGGAAATCAGAACACGCAGCTTTGTAAACGGAAAAGCGATTTTGACGGCAGGAGAGAGCTTTACCTTAACTACAGAGGATATCGTGGGAGACTCCCGGAGAACCTCAATCAGCTATGCAGCACTCCCTAAGGAGCTGAGCGAGGGAGACGAGGTTTTGATAGACGACGGCAAAATAAGATTGAAGGTTACGGAAACAAGCGAAAAAGAGGTAAGCTGCAGGATTATCGTAGGAGGTGAGGTCAGCAACCACAAGGGCATAAATGTGCCGAATGTGCGGCTTTCGATGGAATATCTGAGCCAAACAGACAAAGAGGATCTCCTGTTCGGAATCCGAAAGAATGTGGACTATGTCGCAGCCTCGTTTGTCAGACGTGCAGAGGATGTGGAAGCCTTGCGCAGCTTTCTTGCGGAAAACGGAGGTGAATCCATCAAGATTATTTCCAAGATAGAAAATATGGAGGGAATAGACAATTTTGAGGAAATATTAGATGCCTCCGACGGAATAATGGTGGCGAGGGGAGATATGGGAGTTGAGGTGAACTTCGCAAGGCTCCCCGGCATACAAAAACGTTTTATAAAGCGCTGTCAGCAGAGCGGAAAAATAGTAATAACGGCAACACAGATGCTGGAGTCTATGATAAAGAGTCCTCTGCCGACACGTGCAGAGATAAGTGATGTTGCAAACGCGGTGTTCGACGGAAGCTCGGCAGTTATGCTTTCGGGAGAGACGGCAATGGGTGCGTATCCTGTCGAGGCTGTTGCTGCGATGGCAAAAATAGCCGAACAGGCAGAGCAGGATGATCCGAGATTTTTACCGGGCGTAAACATTTGGTACGAGATGGATTCAACTGATACGACAAACGCAGTAGGTCATGCCGCCTGCACACTTGCTCGGGACATCAATGCAAAAGCAATTATGAGCATAACCAAATCCGGCTATACGGCACTCAGAATGAGTAAGTTCCGACCTTCAACACTGCTCATTGCCGCAACACCGCACGAAAAGACCTATCATCAGATGGCACTCCTATGGGGAGTCGTTCCTCTTATGGTAGAGAATCTCCAAAATGTGGATGTTCTGGTATATCGTTGCTTGGAGGAGGGCAGGAGAAACGGTCTTTTGGAAAAGGGTGACAAGGTAGTTATAAGTGCAGGAGTGCCGCTTGATATTACAGGTAAGACAAATATGATTCGAGTCGAGCTTGCATAGAAGCGCAAAATCTGCTTGACAAGCCTTGCTTAGGGTTATAAAATATTTCTGTTGGAAATTCAATAGAAACGATGACGAA